>CANQXM010000030.1 GCA_947627835.1 uncultured Bacilli bacterium
TCACTAAGAAGCGGAATCGCACCTAAAAACTTTTCCATTAAAACTTCGCTAGCACCACTCGCTGTACCATATAAGATAGATTCTCCCTTAGAATGTCCTTCTACCATGGCAGAATGATATCCACCACCACCAGCACTAATTCCCAGTGCAGCTGATCCAACCCAAGGATTTACGACACTAGCAGCCATTGCTGGAAGCATATTTCCAATAGATTGACTAATTTGAAAATTATGTTCCAGTAAATTACCAAAATTCTTAGAATAATCAATAATAGCTTCTTGAGAAACATTACTCAGATTTCCATCCGAACCCACTTGAACTAATCCAGACTCTATTTTCGAATTTTGATTAGCAATCGCTTGTAAAATATACATGGTTTCATATTCACGTTCACTATAAACGCGGTTTTCTTCACCGGAAAAAAACGCTTCAAACGCATAACCCGTATTTTCAAAAAAACCAACAGTACCAGTACCAAGCCCTTTGCCAGTAACCATCAAATGATTGGTAACATAACCCATTTTATCTTCATCAACATCTTTTAATTGCTCTAAGAATTTTTTGGCATTTAATTCACCAACTTGCATGTTTAAAGAAGTATTCATATCCTTAATATATTGATCTGCATACTCTTTTCCATGAGTTTCATAAGCGTATAAATAATAATTCTTCATCGAATCATCGTACTGATCCTCCGGCCATTCTTGCTCTACTTGATACATTTTTTCTAAAAGATCTTGATTCGGTAAATTCGTAAAATTAATTGCTGCGCCATATTTATCTTTCATTTGTGATAAGAAAGTATAAGGATCTACCTCCCCATATTTCTTACAATAATCATTATAATTAATATTAATGCCACCAGAACCTTCTGGATAAGTGAAAAGTTCTTGAGCTTTCTTCATATCCACATTTTTCGTTACTTTAGAAGCATTAAAATTTTGATATTCAGAAGAACGCATATCAAGTTGATAAGGTAATACTTTCATTGTTTCTTTAATTTGATTTTGTTTAGCAAGTTGTTCTTGATAATGAGATAAAGCTACTTCATAAGCATCTTTATAACTAGCATAATCATCATAACCGGTTGAAGCAAATAACGCTTGTAAAGATTTGTATTCTCCACCCACCGTGTCATCTTTTTCAAAAATGAGTTCAGCAAGCTTCTCCTGGGACATACTTTTTAACTTACTTTCACTAATCCCCAACGTATTTAAAACCCGATCATCAAAGTTGCCATGTAAATAACTTTCTGCCAAAATGCGTGCATCAGCCATACCAAATTGTTTTTTGGATTCCAAAGTGGTATCCATCTGAGAAAAGTCATATCCGAGCGTCCGAAGTTGATTTTCAATATTTTGCAAACGTTCAAACTCGGCTTTAGAGGTCTCTACATTAACCGTATCCATTTGTAAATCAACAGATAACATATTTAATTGAAAAGCAGTTAAAACATCGATTTCTTTTTGAGATAACGTTTTATTACTATCTGCTTTTTCTAAAATACTAACTAATTCATCTTGCGTAATATGAAGTCCTGCTAACTTCTCAGCATACTCCGTAGAAACTTGGGTATCAGCAAAATTCATGGCTTGAATATTATCAAATAAACGTGCATAACTAATATCAGAAGTCTTTAAAGTATTAGAAACCCGTCCGACAATTCCACTTACTACAGCAGCCTTAAAAGAAGCAGATTTTGCTCCACTCATTTTATTTTCAATCGCTTCTAAGTCATTGGCATAATCTTTTAAAAAAGTAACAAGCGCAGAAATATTATCACCAATAGCTTGATAATTTTTGGATACTTCACTAATCGCATTACTTAAAGCAGATGGTTTGTTTTTAATGTAAACAAAGGCATTTTTCTTATCTTTATAATATCTAGCTAATGATTCCAACTCTTTAATTGCATTTTTAATCGTCGTCGTATTTGCTAATATTGGCAAGATAATACCTCCTCTCTTTACTTTCTAGTCAAACCAACCCTGTTTCTTTTCTAAATTACGGTCAATTTCCTCTCCCAAATTCTTAAGTTTTTGTTTCATCTTTTTTAATCGTCTTCGATCACTAGAACTATCATCATCCATCGATCTAGCAAAATCACTAATTTCTTCTTTTAAATTTTGATATTCTTCGATTTTTGAAGCAGCATTAAGAAGTTTATTTAAATTAAATTGCAACGTTTTAATATTACCAACCAAACCTTTATCTTTGGTAATATCATCTAAAATGTCATTAACTTTTTTCTTAATATCAGAAGTCATAACGCCCGTACCACTAAAAGTAGTTTTATACTTTGCTACTTCCTTAGCTGGTAATTCATTAAGACAACGATTTGCAATACTGCTTAAAGAAGAATAAGATACTTTTGAATAATCGCTCATAACTACCACCAATCAAAAAAGCCAGAAGTACTATCATCAAATGCCTTATAATTGGCAAGTACAGCATCTAAATAAGCTTCGACATTCGCATGAATTGCATCAACATTTGAAATATCATCATAAACATCTTTTAATTTTTTAGAAACATAATCACAAGTCGGTGAAGTCCAACTATTATAATCTTTCGTTACTGCTTCAAATTGAGTTTGAGCCTTCACAAGTTCATTATATATGGACGTCATCGCTTTCGTAATTTGATTAATTGCATCTTCAGCTTCGCCATAATCAAACTTCATATTCATCAAAAATCACCCTATCGTAACGTTACATTTAACTCCTTATAATAATCATTTAATGCCAGTTCTGCTTCTACATAAGCACTAATATATTCTTGATAAGACCTTAAACACTCCTGTAATCGATATAAATCATTCACATAAGGAGTTATTTGGGAATCAAAATAATCGCGATCCGATCCTTCCCAATGATCTTTTAAAGAAGCAAGTCCACTCTCCAATTTTAAAAGTGCATCACTCATTCGATCATCAATACATTCTTTTGCAGTATTCATCGAAGTTTTAACTAAATTTTCATAGAGTTCAATATTCATGAGATCAATGCTCCTTATTCTATTTAAGAATAACACAAATGCCTAAAAAAATATAGACATAAAAAGTCTTTTCAAGGGAAAAAGAGCGAAAAAAATAGAAAGAAATATCAAATTTCTTCCTATCATTTACAAAGTTATAAAAGTGTTAATTCCTATTCTCCTGTACTATTAAGACCAGCAATGTTATCAAGAGCAGTTCTTAAATTCGTAGCAGCAGTTTGTAATACCGTATTGAAACTTGTAGCATTTTCATTTAATTTATCATGAACGCTAATTAAAGCTTCAATATTTCCACCTTCAGTCCAATTTTGCATTAAAGCATTGTATTTTTCATTATAATCATCTACAAATGCATTAAACTTATTTTGAACTTCAAGAAGAGATTGATAATCATCTTCTGCACTGTCTTTAACATCGTATTCAGTAGTTTCAGCTACTTTATCAATATCACGACTATCTGCTGGCATAGAAGTAATTGTTGGAGATTGTACACTTACAGCAACACCACCATTTGCAGCACGAACAGATTGCATATTGCGAATTGCTTGTACAGTATCATATGAAATTTGAATAGATGCATGAGCAATGTCATATAAAGCCGTATGTAAATCAATTAAATTATTGATTTGAGCAGTTGCATCACTACCAATCCAGTTAACACGTAAAGTTTCAATAACTTGTCCTAACTTAATGGTAACATCTCCTCCAGCATTACTTGCGGCATTAAAAGCATTTGCTTGTACACCAGCATTGTCTAAATCAGTTACTTTAATATTTAAAGCCATTTTCTTATTTTTCTCCTTCCCTTTAAGTACTCCCTGTACTTTCAAGTAAAGCGTACCACGATAAAAAATACCTGTCAAACAAAACCCTGAAAAAATGTAAAATAAGCGTTAAATAAGTAATAATACGGATTGATCACGGATTCATTTTTTTCAAAAAAACTCATCTACAAAGATTTAAAATTTTATACTACCTTTATAAGGAAGATATTTGATTTATAAGAAAAAATAATATATAATATCAACTTGCTCGGATAATTTACATAATATTAGCTTTTTGATAAAATATAGATAGAATAGGAAGTGATAGTATGTTGACTGCAAAACAAGTGGCTGAATATTTTCTTTCAAAAGATCCAGAAAGAAAACTTTTTAACCAAAATATCGTTTCATATAATGGCGTAACATTTTATGAAGGAAATGCCAGAATAAATAAGTATTTATTTCTAGCCCAAGTTGTTCATTTAGCAAAATATAATTCAAAATTATTTTCTGACGATTTTGTAGCATACGTTAATGGACCAATCGTAGAATCAATCATGCATTCGTATGGCAGACTAACAGGTCATTATGACGTGAATAATCTAGACGAAACAGAAAAAAATTTCTTAGATAAAATATATTTATCTTTAGAAAATGCTAGCATAGAAGAATTAATCGAAATAACTCATGAAGACCCAGAATGGCAAATATTAAGCAAAGATACATATAATGCTCCCGTAATGAATTTAGAAAAAAATATAACTGAATATAAGAAAAGATATAAAGGATTAATTGAAGCATTAAAAATATGAATGAAGACTTAAAAGTTGGTCAGATCCTTTGGCTAAAAGTTAGATATCAAATAGATAAGGTATCGGATACAAAACATCCAATGTTAATTGCTGAAATAAATGATGAATATATTGAAGTCATAGCAATTGATAAAACCGCGGGTAAGTTACAAAACTTATATTATCCATACAATCGTTATATTAATTCAGAAAATCCAAAAGAAACAGTGTTATATGAAGACAGTTATGCACAGTTAAACACAAAATTAACAATAGAATATTTTGCTGACCTGAAAAATTACAAAAAAACAAACGACCTATTATCAAAAGCAAAATTAAATGAATTATTAAATGATTATAAAGATTATCAAAGCAATAATAAGATTAAAGAAGAAAGAATTGTACATATGACCAAATATGAAATATTAAAGTTAAATGAGATTAGTTAAAAAATAGCTGATCTTTTTTTGTATGAAAAAAAGAACTGCAATAAAGCAATTCTTCAAAAACAATTTTAATTCTTATGATAATCCGTAAGTAGTTTAATTCGGGTCGCCCGAGATGTAGAAATCACATATCCATAATCACTTGGAATATCTTCGCGATCTTCACGATTAAACTTAGCAACTTTAATAAATGATTGATCACTAATTCCACTACCAACCCAAATACCTCTAGAAGTATCACTACCAGATTTAAACCATTCTTCATAAGCAAAACTACGAAGTAAATCAGGACTATCCACAAAGACAAAGGATACCAAATTCATTGCTGCATTCTTTTTCATCATGGAAGTTAAAAGTTTCTTGGTTTCATCTTTTAATTTATTAAAGATATCATACATACCAAATGCAAAGCACACCATACTCTTTTGTTTTTGAACTACTTCATCACTATAATCAGCAGCTTCATAAAGGGCATATACTTTATCTACATACGTAGAAATTGTACTAAGCACGGTATCAAATTGTCTTACATAAAGACGATCTTTAAAGTTTGCATTTGCAAAAGACATATCGGTAGAATTTAAAAATAAGAAATCAGTATTCGGAATGTCATAAGCTTCACTTGCAAAAGCAGTTACAAAAGGATACATTTCCTCAAGCTCATAACCACAAATGAAATGAATAGCACTCTTTTTAAAATTATACTTCTCAATCGCAAGTGTATTGGTATTAACACCAACAGCTAAGTTAAGATCGGCACCAATTTCATTGCGAATTGCTTGATAATCAACCACCTCTGGTAAAATTGGAATCCGTTTTGCCCGGTAAGTTACTTGTTGTAACATCGCTTCACAATATTTTTGAACAAATAGTGTTAAATCATCATCATTCTTAACAATACTAGCTGTTTGAAATTCGTAAATCGTCTCCTTGCGGAACAACCCACGTCCTTTTAAACGTGCTGGCATCTTTCCACGACAATTTCCTAAAATCGAAGAGAAATCCATCTCATCGGCTTGCTCTAAAGCATAAACCAAAGTCATATTTTGTCTAGTCTTTACTCGTACAGAACTATCACTAGTAGCAGTAATGACAAAGAAAATACCATATTTGAAACTATCGCGCGAAACTTGATTTAATATTTCTACTTTATCTTCATAATTTTCAGTAAATGCTTCAAAATTATTAATCATAATAACCCAATTTGGCATTTTCTCATGATCGGTTTTCATATAAGCTTGATAACTTCCGCCATAATTAGCAAAAATCTGCCTTCTTCTTGCCAATTCTTCTAAAATCATCTTAAACAAATTATTGACTTTTTCTTCTTCAGAAACATAGACAATATCCCCAACATAAGGACTATTTTGATACATCCGTAACGTTTCTGCTCCAAAATCCATAATATAGAAATTAACTTCTTCTGGAGTATAAGTAAGCATACAAGAATAAATGAGGGAACTCAAAAATTGTTCTTTTCCACTACCAGCAATTCCATAAATCACCACATTGCCATCTTTAGAAAAAGGAACGGTTAAAAGATATTGATTTTGGGTAGATGGATCATCATATTCACCAATAATTGGATTTAAATCATACGGTTCATGTTGATACTGATACTTATTTTTAAGGGCATCAACAAAAATATATTCGGGAATCTTATCAAGCCATAATTTTAGAACAGAAATTTTTTCTTCACGAGCAATATCACAAAGATACTTCACAATATTTGGTAACTCTTCTCCAAGAGATTCTACTTTTTCTTTTACATCATTTTCTTTACTTGTTGTTACATAAGCAACATTATTAATAGTATTAACAGAGGTATCAATTTCCTTTTTAAAAGTAGTATTTGGATAATACTGTCCGCCAGCCCATGCTGACTGTCCGAGCGTATACACTTCATCATACCCAACTTGTAAATAAAAGCGTCCTGTTCTCTTTAAAAATGCTGCATCTGGTTTCTTTAAAACTTCTTGAGAATCACCCGTATCTTGAACTTTTAAACATACCCGGAAGCGTGTATTCGACCAAATTTGTGAATCAACAACACCTCCTGGTTTTTGCGTTGCCAAAATAAGGTGTACTCCTAAACTACGTCCCACTCGAGCAACGGAAATCAGCTTATCCATAAACTCTGGTTGTTGCTCTTTTAACTCTGCAAACTCATCACTAATGATAAATAAATGTGCGATCGGACCCATTTGCTTTAACTTACCTTCACGCCATAACTTTTGATACTTGTAAATATCAATCGTACTTTCATTAGCAATCTTCTTTGCTTCATTAAATTCTCGCTGACGACGTTTTACTTCACTTTCAATACTTGCTAAAGACCGGTTAAGTTCGTTGCCATCTAAGTTGGTAATTGTTCCAGCTAAATGAGGAAGAGAATACCCATCACTTAAAAAGGCACCGGCTAAACTACCACCTTTGTAATCAATCAAAATGACTTGTACTTCATAAGGATGATAATTCACTGCTAAAGAAAGAACATAACTGATAATAAACTCAGATTTACCACTACCCGTAGTACCCGCAATAAGGCCATGAGGTCCATGATATTTCTCGTGTAAATCAAGCGTAATAATTTCTCCACTTTTACCAATTCCAACCGGAGCTTGTAAAGATAACACCGGGTTACTCTTTTTCCATCTTTCCAAACTATTTAATTGCTCTACTTTTCCAACTTGATACATCTCTAAGAAATGATAAGTATCTGGTAAAGATGCTTCTACTTCGGATTTAATATCAATCGGAATATTGGCAAGTTCCAAAGAACAACGATAAATTTCATCAATCGAAGACATATCAATCACAAAAGGTTGTACAGAAGAATTGAGTTCACTTTGAAATACATTACAAGTTTGATAACTAACTTCAATAAAATTCTTACACTCATTAGGAAGAGCAGAAATGCGATCGACAAGTAAAATTAAACTAAAGCCAAGATCCTTACTCATCATCACATTCTTAATAAAATCATAATTATCAATCGATTTAATAGCATCGGTGATAATCACATAATGAGGGACCTTTAACTCCCGTTCATCCATCTCTCTTCTCTCTTGCATAATCTTATCTAACGCATAAATAATTTCTCGATAATCATCATTAGAAGAGCCAAAGAAACGAAGTGTCCGATCATTCGACCAACTATGAGGAAGGGTCTTCACATAATCCCATCTGCCTTCATTATCTTTTGAAGTAAAAGTAACCAATTTCACCTCATCATAACTGTAATTTGCCATAATCTGCAAAATAACACGATCAATAAAGGCTTTTGTTGCAGAAGTTTCCCCAACAATTCCCGTAACATGACTATCTAAAAACGAATACGTAACGGGTACATCATTCAAAATTCGTGTCTTTTGACCAAGTTCATGCACCATATCAAGAAGATTGTCTTCTTCTAGGGAAAAATGTTCTTCCGGATATTTAATCTCAATTTGCATCGGTACATTGCCAATTCCAATTGGAACCGTTAGAAAATCAGCATCAGTAATTCGTCGTTGCCATAGTTGTACGTTATGTCCGCGAATAATCTCTTGACACCGAGTAACTGAAAAATAATTATCAACCAACGTACTGCGTTGATTTTGTAATTCTTTATTAATCTCTTCTTCTTTCCGGTTGACATACTTACGATAACTCTTCTGTCGTTTTCTTTCATAAGCACGATCACTAAACTTCTTATAAACACGCGTTAAAACCGGCCATAATAAACAGCTAGCAAGCATGACGATGGCACTAACAATGGAAGTAAGGGAAGAATCCAGTGTCTTTTCTCCACTAGAAATGGCATTAAACTGAGTTAAAAGCATCATAACCGAAATCATTGACATCGTAATCATCGGTCCAATGGTTAAGATTGCAGGAGTACTGTCCTCTTCTTTTCGTTGTGGAGGAGCATCAATCTCTAACACATACTTAGAAACGGTTTTATAAAAATGGGGAGTTCGATAAAAAGAATTGTTTTTATAAATAATATCTTCATTTAAAAGGGCATTATCTTCCACAAAATCACTTTTAACGGGAACTACATTCACAAACGAAGCATTAAATTCAAGTAAATTTCCAGGATTGTTGACTAAGAAATAATCAACCCCACTCTTTTTCATTAAAATTAACTTTAAACCAAAACAAAAAAGAATATCCCCATAGGTAATAAGAGAAGAACGAACAATCCGTTTATGATTTACATACACGGCTGCATTTTGATCTAAAACAGATAAGACATACCCTTGATTTTGCTTTTGAACTTGAAAAGCTTTAGGAGGTAACCCACCAAGTGGATAACAAACATCGACCCCTTTTCCACTACCTACTACTACCTGTCCACTACTTGGAATACTATATTCTTTATACGTCGTATCGTACACAGGAGAACAATAGATATAATACTTTTCATTCTTATAATTATTTTTTAATAAATAAAAGGAATAATCTTTTAAAATGGCATAAGGAATCATAATATCTTGTTGATCAATCAAAAAGGCATCTTGATTGCTAATTAACTGCCAACCTTCCTTCGTTGCTTCAATATTAATTAAATTAATCTTTCGCCCATTCTCATAATCAGTAATCCAAAAATTACCGCTAACATTTTTAGGCAACGTAAAGATATTTAATTCATTTTTACGGATTACTGTTACTTGCATAAGAATTCCTTTCTAATATAAAATGAGCCTTGATCCATTCTTAATTTTACTATAGCGTACAAACTCATTGTCATTAATCTGTTCGCCCGTAATTTTATCATAAAGATACTTACACCCATCATCAACAAAATTATAATCACTTTGCTCTTCCACAATTTGAATAATCAAATTCTTCACTGAACCGACTTTTTTCGTCTCAGGAATATACATATCAAACTCTTGCTCGATTAAAGGCACCGAAACAACAACATAAATTTTTCCTTTCATGCTGTACCTCTAAAAAATGTAAAATACACAAGGAAAGAAGCAAAAGCAATTAACAAAACTACCCCCAAAATAATAAAAAGAAGAAAGCGAAAATTCCCTTTAGATTTAGAAGGAGTACCTGCTTCATAATTTCGAAGTTCATCAACCGAAGCATTCGTATTGTGAATCGTTGCACCACAATACATACATACTTGATCCCCGGGATGAATATCTTTTCAACAAGCAGGACATTTCCATATTTTTTCTTCTGCCATTTTCATCACACCTTTTAAACTCCCCTTATTTTTTCTAGTATATCACTTATTAGTCAAAAAAAAAAGAAAGTTTTTTAGAAACCTTCTTTATAAAACTTCCATATTGAATGCAGACGCACCAGTATTCGGAGTCCCAATATTTGTTGGTAAATCAAGTGGAGCATTTCCTTCATAAGTAGGAGTTACCGGTGTATCTAATGTCGGAGAAGGCGTATCTACTGGAACCTCTATCTTATTTGCATCCTCTTCATAAGCATCCATAATAAACTTTGGAGCAGATTTCTCATTCACATTTTGAATAGGACTTTCCGTAGAATGAGTAGCAGAATCAATTTGTGAAGATGCAACCGTTGTATTGGTAACCCCAAAAGAATTATTCATCATTTCTTCAGAAATTTCTTCCGTAATATCCGTTTTAGAATCCCAATAACTAGAAACATCACAACTAGAAGAATAAGGAGCAGGATTTGGCATTTCCAGTTTAACAATCATCGGAATTTTAAAAGCACTACCAAATGCTACACAAGTACCAGGTTGTAAGATTTTCATCTTTTCAATAACATCTTGACTAATATTTGGAAGCATTTCTTCAATATACTTAATATCCTTTGGATGGGTCATCTTAAATATTAAGAAATTCGAACATTGTGAAACAACCGTATCACTAATTTCCATCGGTCTTTGGGAAATAATTCCTAAAATAACCCCATATTTTCTTCCTTCTTTAGCAATTCTTTCAAAAATATTATAACCAAGTAAAAACACGTCAATATCTTTTTGAATATAACGATGGGCTTCTTCTAAAAATAAATGAAAAGGAATCGTTGCACGATTGGCATTATCTTTAGCAAAATCAAATATCATTCGGGTATAAATCTTAACAATCGCTTTAGATACCGCATCATCAAGTCCCTCTAAATTAATGTTGATAATCTGTGATTTCTTATTACTTTTACTTACTAAACGCGTTACAAATTGACCAGCAGTTACAAACTCATTTCCGGTAAAAAACTTACCAACTGGACCATGTAAAAGTGCATATAAACGAACTTTCAAAAGTTGCGCATCATCCCACAAATTTTTATTTTGCTGAAATCCATCACTAATCAATGTAAAATCCATAGCTTTTGAAAAATCACTAAGACTATAAATGGCTTGATCTGGTTCTTCAAAATCATCTAATTTTTCATTAATAAATTTCAAAATATATTCGGTAATTAAAACTTCTTCACCAAATTTTCCACGCGAATCAATTTGAAAACATTCAGCAAAACTTCGTGTATAACCAACCCCAGGAATCTCCGTATCCATATTAAATTCTTTTGTATGACAAGTATTAATAATACTAAATACTTCATCCTTTTTCTTATCCGTTGTTTCACTACTATACAAAACCGTAATCAAAGCTTTCGCAATAATATGATTCTTATACTCTAATGCTTCAGGAGTATTTAAAGAAAAAATCTTAGCAATCTTCATCGCCCGTTCAATAATCGTAAGTTGAGAGTGTTTATCTGCTTGAAGTAAAATTGCGATATCATCCGGTCTTAACAAATTCATAGGAATATTAATCATTTCATCATCTTCATCACGTAACCGTGAAGTAATAAACTTATAACTATAATAATCACTAATAGAAGAAATACTTTTAAAAGCATTTTTATATTCACCAAATGAATCAAAGAAAATTAAATTCGCATTATAAGCAAGAGAATGTTCGTTACTAAGAATATTTTGAACGACGCGAGCAACTCCACAAGACTTACCACTTCCAGTATTTCCAAAAATACATAAGTGATTAGCAAGTAAAGAATTAATACTTGGACAAACCGAATAATCTTTATAGGTTGCACTCTTTCCAAGAGTAAAATTCTTTTTAGACTCTACCCCAACCAATTCCAAAAGTTCTTGTTCATTAATTACGCGAATTTTACAATTCAAACTGGCTTTTCTTAAAATACCATTATAATAATGGCCATCTACAAATTCACCCAAAAACTTCACACGGATTTGATCTTCTTTAACTTCTGTAATTTCACTTAAAATTCGTTGATTATCATTTTCAAAAATCAAATGCAAATTTAATAAATCTGTTCCAGTATCTTCGGTAATTTTATTTTCAATAAAAGCTATGTTATCACTGACATACAAAATCTTACCAAACATGTCATCACCCTTTAATCTAAAAAAATTATATCATAATCCATTCAAATTGTATCTACTTTTCATTTCTTAGAAATACAACTTAAAAACAACTAATAACGTTTGATTTGTGATTTCTTTTATTAAAAAACGCCAAAAATGTCATATCATACCCACTTTTTAAAAAAAAGGTTTTTTAAATGAGAAAATATGCTCGGTGATGGCTCATGATATGTTTTGAACGTGTTCGCTATTTAAGAGAAGAACATGATATGACCCAACTACAAATTGCCAAAATGCTGGGTGTAGATAAATCTACTTACTCTGCATGGGAAAGAGGAAGAGACTTATTTCCACTAAAAAGATTATTACAACTTTCAAATTATTATCATGTCAGTATCGATTATATAACTAATCAAAGTAACGAAAGAACTTATCCAGATTTAAAAAAAGATATTAATCCAGAATTATTAAAAAATAGAATCAAAGAAATTAGAAAGGAAAATGGATATACACAAACAAAACTTGCAGATCAACTAAATACGACACATTCTGCCATAAGCACATACGAAAATGGACACTTAATCATGCCACTCATTCTACTTTACCAAATGGCTTCTCTCTTTGAAGTATCCATTGACTACTTTCTAGGAAGGACAAATCATAAAGCGAAAGAAAAAGAAACGACTTTAACATAGTCGCTTTTTTCATGTCATAGACAAGACGACGCGAAAACTACGTACACCACTTGCATCTCCATATGTACCAAGGAACTCAAATGCACCCGTTTCGATACCCAT
>CANQXM010000031.1 GCA_947627835.1 uncultured Bacilli bacterium
GACAAATTCAGTAGTAGCGTTTCATATGAGTATAATCATAAGTGTGAATTTATTTATAATAGGAGCCGTTCTAGGTTCCTTTTATCGCGTACTAGCAACGAGATTACCAAATGGCAAGTCAATTATTTACCCAAGTTCTCATTGTGAATATTGTAATCATCCATTATCTTGGATCGAATTAATTCCCATTATTTCCTACATATTGCAAAAAGGAAAATGTAAAAAATGTCATCATCCCTTAGAAATCGGATATTTACTAAGTGAATTGGGAACTGGCTTATTATTTGTAATATCCTACTTAAAATTTGGTCTCTCCGCCGACTTCTTAATTTCGATTCTTTTATCGAGTTTACTCGTAATTATTTTTATTAGTGATATGAAATACATGATCATCTTAGATTCGCCCTTAATTATGACACTCCTAATTAGTTTCATAATCAAATGGCTAAATAGCGGCATAGAAAGTGCCTTACTCGCTACTGCCAGTGGTTTCTTTACTTTTTTACTAATGTTGTTAATTAGTAAATTTGGAAGCATTTTATTTAAGAAAGAAGCCTTAGGTGGGGGAGATATTAAACTATCCTTTGTAATGGGATTTATATTAGGATTTCCCATGGCAATGATTGCTTTAGTATTGGCAACCTTTTTAGCACTACCTTATGCAACAGCATGTCTACTATTAAAAAAAGATCATGTCGTTCCCTTTGGACCTTTTTTAATCTCCGCGTTATGGCTCGTGTTTCTATTCTATGAAAAGTTTTCAAACATTTTAAATTTTCTCTTTTTAATTTAAAGAAAAGCAGGGTGGTATATAATGGAAAAAATAAAAAAATTCTTTATCCTTTTCACAATCATCATTTTAGCAATGACGATTTTATGTGGAACCATAGAAAATGGTTTATTACTAAGCATTCTTTCATTTTTAGCAATTTATCTATTTGTAGATAAAATCAAATTCAAACATTTTCTCCTTTTTTTGATTTCCTTTTCGCTGATTACCAAAATAGCAGGAATTCTTCTTATTAAAACGCCATTAACTGGGGACTTCATTCTCATGTATGACACAGCCAAACATATTGCGAAAGAGGGGATTCATACACCCATTCATGGTTACTTCAATATTTGGGGATACCAATTATTTCATGTTCTTTATGAAGCCATGATTTTAAAATGTATTGATAGCGCATTTATTTTGAAATTACTAAATGTCTTTTATTCAACTGGAATTACCGTTTTTATTTATCTCATTGTCAAAAAACTTACCAATGAAAAAACTGCTCGTATCACAAGTCTTTTATATACGATTGCCCTATATCCACTTTATCTAAATACCATCTTAGGAAACCAACAACTTGCCTTATTACTAGCTTTAGCAGGGATATACCTTCTGTTATATAAAAAAGATTCGCGAAGGAAATGGATCCTCATTGGTATTTTATTAGGAATTAGCCACTTAGAACGCAACGAAGGAATCGTTTATGTAGCAACCGCCATTTTCTATCTTTTTCTATCACAACCAAATTGGAAGAAAAATTTACAAAAAAGTGCCATTTTAATTTGTACTTTTCTTCTTACCGTCACCATTCCTTCAGCAGTTGTCCGTGAGTTGCAAATCAATCGTATTGGTTTTGGCAATGCCAATCCTGAATGGAAATTTTTACTGGGATTTAACTCAGAAACATATGGTGTTTATGATAAAAATGATGAAGCCTATGCAAGTGATTTAGAAATTCAGCATCAAGAACTAATAAAGAGAGTTTTGGACGTAAAAAAATGGCCGGTATTATTTTATAACAAAATAAAAATTCAATTTTTATATGCAAGTTTTGGTGCCAGTTTCGATGATTTAAATGCTGGAAGTACCACGCAAAATTTAAAAGAAACCATTTTTAACTACATCCGGGTCATGAACTTTTTCATCATTGTACTAGCATTTTATGGAATATTTAAAGAAAAAATAAAAGGGGAAGCAACCTTCTTTATGATTAACTTCTTACTATTTTTCGGAGCTTATATGTTAATTGAAATTAGTGCTCGCTATTACTACAATCCACAGGTAACCTTATTTATCTTATCATCCTTAGGAATCAACAAACTACTAACCAAAATTGAAAAAAAGAAACGACCCTAATTCGTTTCTTTTTAAATATCAAGCATTTCCATTTCAGAGACTTGGTTTTCCGGTGGTTCTGGAAAAGTAGGATCCGAAAGCGTTTCAGGTTTCTTTTCTTCAGTTTCTACTTCGCTGGTTTCTACGTTCTGAGAATCATTCGTGATTTCATCTTGAACTTCTTCGTTGTCACTAGAAGTAAGATTCCGTCTTTTTCCAATGATAGCATCTTTTAATTCGCTATCGTTTTCACCTAAGTCATCATCGACATCAATAACCCGTAAGACTTCTTCAAAACTCGTAAGGCCTTCCATAACTTTTAAAAGACCATCTTGTAAAATCGAAGTCATATCTTCATTATCATAAATTAAATGACGAAGATCTTCTTTTCGCATGTTATTTACGACCGCATCACGAATATCTTGGTTAATGACTAAAACTTCATGTAATGCCACGCGTCCTTTATATCCGTTATAACATTCGCTACAACCAACCGGAGTATATAAATCCGTTACATCCATGTGAAGAGCACTTTTAAAAACCGCTTGTTCATAAGGTGTAGCTTTTCTAGAACTACGACATTTCGGACATAATTTTTTACATAAACGCTGAGAAATAATTCCTTCCAAAGCACTTCCAAGTAAATACCGTTCAACATCCATATCTACCAAACGTTCAATGGTATTCAAAGAATTATTGGTGTGGATCGTCGATAAAACCAAATGCCCAGTAATCGAAGCACGAACTGCAATTCTTGCGGTTTCATTATCACGAATTTCACCAATCATAATAACATCCGGGTCTTGACGTAAAATACTACGAAGAGCACTAGCAAAAGTAAGTCCAATCTCACTCATAGTTTGAACCTGATTAACACCAGCTAATTTCATCTCGACTGGGTCTTCTACGGTAATAACATTTCTAGCTGTCGTATTTAAAATTTGTAGCATCGTATAAACCGTAGTAGATTTACCAGTACCCGTAGCACCGGTTACCATGACAATCCCGTTTGGTTTTTTAATAATTCGCTGAACTTTTTCGTAATTTTTTGAAGAGAAACCTAACGTTTCAAGTCCTTGCAAACTCATTGAATAATCCAAGATACGAATAACGACCTTTTCTCCATAAACAGTCGGTAAAGAAGAAACACGCAAATCCAAATTGAGTCCATCAACATTGCTTCGAATGGCCCCATCTTGAGGAAGTCGAGACTCTGTAATATTCATCCCAGCAATAATTTTAATTCGCGTAATTAAATTTTTCTTCACGGCAGCAGGAACCTGAGCGTACATGACAAGCTCGCCATCAATCCGAATGCGAACCATCAAATCAGTAGGAGTTTGATCAAAGTGAATATCACTAGCTTTTCTACGAGCAGCATCAATGATCATATCGTTAACAATTTCTACAATTGGCATATTATCATAATCGTATTGTCGAATCACACTAACACCTCAAATTCCCCATATTCTTTTATCATTATACAAGATTATAGAGAAAAGAACAAGTAGAGAAACAAGGTTTGTAAGACAAAATGTGTGCTTTTTTTTAAAACCCAAATGCTATGATGACCTTGGTGATTTTATGAAAAAAAGTTTAAAGACCATTCTCTTCTCCGTGATTTTAGGAATTTCGTTATCAGTTGTAACCCTTTATTATTTAACCAAAGAAACAACGTTAAATGAAGAAGTAAATGCCTTGCAAATTGGTGTTTATCAAAACAAAGAAAATGCGCAAAAAGTTGTAGAATCCTATCCAGGTTCCATCATGATAGAAGAAGATGGCTTTTACCGAGTTTATATAGCGATTGCTTTAGGAAATGGTTGGACGGATACCCTAGAAAAACACTATGAAGAAGAAAACATTGAAGTATATCCAAAATCCATAAAGGTATCCAAACAACTGTATGAAGAATTAGACCAATATACAAATGTAATTGGCAAAGTAGATTGGAATGTCCTTGCGAAAATCAATCAAGAATTAATGAAAAAACTAAAAGGAGAAGTACTGTGAATTATACAATAAAACAACTGCCAAAAGAAGAACGACCACGCGAAAAAATGAAAGAACTCGGACTTGCAAGTTTAACCGATGTTGAACTGCTTGCCATCTTATTAAAAAGTGGTACGAAAAATGAATCGGTAAAAGTATTAGCAACCAAAGTGATGCTACGTTATCACACCCTGCGTGCTTTACAAAAGACCAGCTTAGAAGAACTTATGAAAATTAAAGGAATCAAAGAAGCCAAAGCCATGAGTATTTTATGTGCGATTGAACTAGGAAATCGCTTGCAAAAAGAACCCATAAAAGAAAAAAAGAAAATTGAAACACCCAAAGATTTGTACGATTACTTCCATCTAGACCTAGAAAAAGAAACGCAGGAACATTTCATCGCCGTCTTCTTAAATACGAAAAATGAAATTTTATCGTTCAAAACAATTTTCATCGGCAGTGCCAATAAAAGCATTGTTCATCCAAGAGATATCTTTAAAGAAGCCATTCGTTCTTCTGCTGTAAAAATGATGGTCCTTCACAATCATCCAAGTGGCGATCCAACTCCAAGTAAAGAAGATATAAATTTTACCAAAAGACTCATGAAAGCTGGAGAACTCATGCAAATTCCTTTATTAGATCATGTTATCATCGGAATGAATCAATATTATAGCTTTTATGATAACTTTGATGAAAATGGGTAGAATAAGATGAGGTGAACCAATGAAACGTTTTGCAAATACCAGTCTTTTTTTCTTTTTTTTGCTTTGCTTTTTCATAAAAGAAGAATTTCCAAAATTTCAAATTCAAACATTACAAGAACCAGCATGGATTACAGAATACAATGAAAAAAATCAAGCACAGAAATGGTCGGAAATCGAAAAATTATACGAAATTCCTACAAATTACGAAACCATCATTTATTCGCGAATTTACACAGCAGACGTTTCTAGTTTATTTGATACCATCACCATCTTAAAGGGAAGTGAAGAGAATATTAAACCCCAAAGCGCGGTCATTAATGAAAAAGGCCTTATAGGAATCATCGAAAGTTCTACCAAAAATACCAGTATTGTAAAACTTCTTACGCATCCGAAAACACAAATTTCCGTTAAAATCAGAGATAATTATGGCGTTCTAACCGGAAATGAAAATCAAGAATTATGGATTTTACACATTCCCAAAGAAGCCGAAATCAATTTCGGAGATGAAGTATTCACATCAGGATTAACAAAAATTCCTGAAAACATTCCCGTCGGGAAAGTAGTAGAAATCAAAGAAGATGAAGTAGGATTAACGAAAAAAATAAAAGTAGCTCCGTATTACCAAAAAGAAGAAATTTATTATGTTGCCATACTAGGTTGTGAAAATGATGAATAGTTTTTTATTATTGGATTTATTCTTTTCAAAAAATCCCATTTTCTTTGCAGATTTCTTACTTTTAGCCATTGCCAAAAAAGAAGTCTTGCCTTATTCGTTGCTAATTGCCATCTTTCTTTTGTATGATTTAACTTTTTTTCAAACGAAAGGACTCATTGTATTATCATTTTTCATAGTAAAAATAATCAATGATCATCTGAAACTCAAACCAAAGTTAGTTCGATTAAATTTATTATTTCTCGCTTTTTATCTATTTTTAACCTTAATAACCAAACATTCCTACAGGGCCTTATTTACTAACTTTTTTATTCAAAAATGGCTTTTGATGAATTTATTAGCATTTCTTTTTCTAAATCCAAAGAGAAACTCATAAAATAAAATAGGTGATGACATGGACGAATTAAACTTTCAAATCGATCGTTTAAAAAAGAAACATCAAAAAATAGAACCTGCCAAAAAACCCAAAACCAAAACATCTTGGCAAGCTTTAAAAAAAGAATGCTTACTGGGAATCATACTGGTACTAGGGTGTTCGATTTTTATTTTTGCAAAAGAAGAAAATAAAGAAATCTTTAAACACGAAGTCTTTGAAAAAAGTTTATCATTTACCAAATTAAACAATTGGTATACCAATCTCTTTGGAAGTCCATTGCCAGTGCAGTCCATTCCATCCGGCATGCAAGCAGTAAATGAATCTGTTGAAAATTTTGAATATCAAAAATATCACGATGGGATTATTGCTTACGTACCAAAAGAAAGCACGGTAAATACACTAAATAGTGGGATTGTCGTCTTCATCGGTGAAAAAGAAAACTATGGACCAATTGTCATTGTTCAAGGCATTGATGGCGTTGATGTCTGGTATGGAAACATTACAAATATCAATGTAAGTCTTTATGATTATGTCGAAAAACAAAGTATTATTGGAAGTGCCATCGAAAGTCATATCTATTATGTAATAGAAAAAGATGGGATGTATTTAAATTATGATGAATATCTTAGCCAAATTTAAGATTCATTTTCTAACGTATCTATGTATCCTAATTGCTTGTTTGACAGGATATTTAAAAAACATTTTTCTCATCTTGCTAATTATTTGTATCCATGAACTAGGGCATATTTTATGGATTAAGCATTACGAATATGAAATTGAAAAAATAGAAATTTTCCCCTTTGGAGGAGTAACCACCATTAGAAAACCCATCAATACACCTTTAAAAGAAGAACTTTCAATCGCCCTTGGAGGAGTCAGTTTAGAACTTTGTTTGATTCCAGTCTTTGTTTTCTTGTATCATCAAGGATTCATAAATCCATATACCTACCAGTTATTTCATTACTATAATAAAGCCATTCTTTTATTTAATATCTTGCCAATCATTCCTTTAGATGGGAGTATTTTTTTCCATTCTCTTTTAGAATTTTTCTTGCCTTATAAAAAAGCTTACCAAATCTTTTTAATCAGTAGCGCCATCATGTTATTTATCTTTTTAGGTTATCTTATCAAAAACACGTTAAATAACTACATGATTGCATCATTATTACTCGTGAAATTCTATGATGCCTTACAAAATCGCCAATATATTCAAAACAAATTTTATCTAGAGCGCTATCTTTATGAAATTCCGTATGAGAAAATTGAAAGCCATCCATATCCAGCTCTCGAAAAACTAAAAAAAGATACCTTACATTTCTTTTGGTACAAAGATCGCTATCTGCACGAAAAAGTCTTTTTACAAAAGCACTTTCACCAAGAAAAAGAGAATACACATTGACTATCCCAAGAAAGTTTGATAAAATATCCATGTTTTGAGAAGTGAGAGCTTTCAAAAACCGCTCGAAATAGGTTTATAAAACGAAAGTTACCTTTGTTCGGCGCGTCTTAAATAACAGAAGGAGGTATGAAATGAAAGCTATTTTTGTAACTGGTGGAAAACAATACTATGTTCAAGAAGGCGATACCATTTATGTTGAAAAACTCGATCAAGAAGTAGGTAGTGAAGTAACTTTTGATACCGTTTTATTTGTAGATGGTATTTCTGGAACCCCATACGTTGAAAATGCGAAAGTGGTATGTAGTGTAGAACACCATGGAAAAAGAAAAAAGATTGTGGTATTCAAATATCGTCCAAAGAAAAAATATCGGAAAAAACAAGGACATAGACAACCATATACCAAATTACTTGTTAAAAAAATTGAAGTGAAATAACGATGATAACGGTTCAAATTAAAAAGACGAATCATAACTATCAAATAAAAATGAAAGGTCATGCAATGTTTGCAGATTATGGAAAAGACATCGTCTGTGCCGGAGTATCAAGTATTTTGACAACAACAGTAAATGCGATTCTACGCCTTGATGCCAAAGCCATCGAATATAGTCATACCAAAGAGGGATTTGAACTCGAAACCAAAAAAGAGAACCCAACGATCGAAATATTACTTGAAAATATGATTTCGTTATTAAAAGAATTGGAAGAAAGTTATCCAAAAAATATAAAAGTGGAAAGCGAGGAAGAAAGATGAAACTCATGAAATTAAACCTACAATTATTCGCACACGTTAAAGCGCAAGGTTCCACACAAAATGGCCGTGATTCAAGAGGACGCCGTTTGGGAGCCAAAGCAAGTGATGGCGAACTTGTGAAAGCAGGAAGCATTCTTTATCGTCAAAGAGGAACCAAAATTTATCCTGGAAACAATGTAGGAATGGGAAAAGATCATACATTATTTGCAAAAGTCCAAGGATATGTAAAATATGAAAGACTTGGAAAAGAGAAAAAGAAAGTAAGCGTTTACGAACAAAAGTAAATGCTTTTTTATTGCATTTTTGAAAAGTCCATACTAAAATAAGACGCGTGATGAATAAGAAGAAAAAGAGGAAAGACCATGGAAATAAAAACCAGAAAAGAAAGATTAAGTGATCTTCTTCATCTTGAACGCAATATTCTAAGAATTTATAAACGCATTATTACCTCAAGTCAAGAAAAGAATATTCCCAATCGGAACATTGCTCTTAGAGATTTAGACCTCGCTGTCGAATTAGAAGAAAAATACATCGATGAAGTGATTCAAAATCAAGAAGTCGTGGAAAACGTTCAAGAAATCATGGAAATGCCGGGATTTGTAAATGAAGACTGTCAAAATAGCCTTTTAGGTGAAAAAAAGGTAAATTTT
Source organism: uncultured Bacilli bacterium (assembly GCA_947627835.1). GTDB lineage: Bacteria > Bacillota_I > Bacilli_A > RF39 > UBA660 > MGBC162267. Next base: position 8,656 of record CANQXM010000031.1, read on the forward strand.
CCAGCCATCCGACTTACAAATGCCTTAGTAAATCGCGGCTTAGATCAATTATATGATTATACTTCAGATGATATCATTGTAATGGGTTGCGACATTCCAGAAAGTTTTCTTGATTTTATATATGATTGTATTCAAGACGAACAAGAAGAAAAAAAGAAAGCGCACACGGAAGAAGCAAGAATGAATGCCGTTATCAATTTATACTATCTATATCTTTTCCATAAGCATAAAAAAATGGATGCCAAAGCATACGATTATTACTACTGGATTATTTATTTAAATAAAGAATTAGAAAAACCATTAATGCACCGAGATTTATATCCAATTCCCAAAGAAAAAATAGAACTTTTTTTAACCATTGAAGAGGGAATTACATTGCCAAGTGCAAAAACAAAAAGAAAATGGCAAAACACATACTATAAAAATTGGCTACTAGATTTTCAAAAACTAAAAAAAGGCTACCCACTAGAAAGAATTTCATACTATAATGCGTTATTAAGTTTATTATTGGTAGATGGAGAAACCCTCGAACATATTTTGTTAGAAATGGATCAATTAAAAGGATTTCCAGAAACGTATGAAAAATTAAAACAAGGCGTCAACACCGTCTTAAGTTATGAGGAAAAAACACTTCGTAAAGAAAATGACAACTTGTAATGAAAAGCAATCTGCGGTAATATAATATTGTAATATAATAAAAGAGAGAAAAAGGAGGGGATTAACTATGTCATGGTGGGAATGGCTTAGAAGATTCCTTTAGGAATCAGTAGAGAGTACTTCGGTACTTTCTTTTTTTGTCAAGTTTTCGTCAAGATTATGAAAAACTATTTCATCTAAAAAAACATCTGCTACAATAAAAATAAGAAAGTAGTTGAGAATATGAGTAAAGCAGAAACGCTATTAAAAGCCGTATCGGTTTATTTAATTTATTTTGTATATACCTATTTTGGATCATACATTACCAGTTTATTTCCAAATTGGAATAGTAGCTATGTCATGATGGCCTTAGATATTTTATTTTTGATCTTCATGATTTACATGTATCAAAATAAAATGAGAGAAGACTTAAAAAAAATCAAAAAAGATTATAAGCCTTTAAAAGTCATTGGCATTACTTTACTAGGAGTCATCGCCATAGTAGCAGTAAGTATTGGCTTATCGATTATCAGTAGTATTTTACAAGTAGGAATTGATGAAAACACCAGTGCCATTCAGTCTATGCCACTCATCTATGCCATCTTTAAAACCATGATATTTGGAAGTATTGCAGAAGAATTATTGTTCCGTGAATCATTAAACGAAAGCATTCAAAAAGACTATATTTTGGTGATTGTAAGTGCCATCATCTATACAGCCATGAACTTTATCTTTTCAATGCAAACAATTTCCATCATGCAAATTCTTAGTTACTTAATTCCAGCCATCATTATTAGTACCATCTATGTCAAAAATAATCGCAACATCATCTTGGCAATGTTTGTAAAATTTGCATACAATCTAGTACCATTAACCATATTATTACTAGGAATTTAATAAGAGAATAAAAGAAGAAAAAGGAGGGCAAAATGAAAAAATATACCAAAGAAATTATTGCAATGATATTCATAATTGGTCTTGTCATTTCATCTGGTATGATGTTAACCAAAATTTTTGCCCCTCAAAACAAGGGAAAAATAGATACCCCAGTCCTCGCCGTAAATACCTCACCAGAAAAAACCAAAGTATCAAAATTAGAAACGGAAGACTACTATTATTATATGGTAGAAGATCATGAAAGAAACTTAAGCTATTCATGGAAGTTTCAAAAAGATAAAAAAAGACAAATCTCGGTAGAAGAAAGCTTAAATATTGATGTGGATTTACGATTATCTTTAGATGCTTTTACCAAAGATACCGAAGCCATTTCATCTCGTGTCGATCAAAAAAAATTAATCATTTCTTTTGATCATCATGGCACACTTCCTCTAGAAGCCACGGTACGCATTAATGTAAGTGATAAATTTAAAGAACATGAACGATTATACTTATATTATTACAATCCAGAAAAAGATCAAATTGAATACATCGACCATAATGTGAAAGTAGAAGATGGTTACGTAGAATTTACAATCGATCACTGCTCCGATTACTTTTTAACAGGTGCCGTCGTCAATGATGCTGTAGGAAACCCGAAAAACATTAACTACATCATCATTGGCCTTATCGTAGTAGTATTTATCTTAGTAGCAGTTACCTTAGTACAATCCAAAAACAAATAATACAAGACTCCCTTTCGTGAAGTCTTTTTTTTCTTTTTAATTTTTGATAGAATATCACTAGAGAAGAGGGCTTTTATGTTTGAAGATTACGTCAAAATGAAATGCGTTGCTGGTAAAGGTGGCGATGGTTGTACATCTTTTCGTCGTGAAAAATATGTCCCTATGGGAGGACCCGATGGTGGAAACGGAGGCAAAGGTGGAGATATTTGTTTTGAAGTAGACAAAGGACTAAAGACATTAATTGATTTAAAATATCATAAAATCATCAAAGCTCCGAAAGGCCAAAATGGAAGTGGCAAAAATCAATACGGAAAAAGCGCTGAAGACGTAGTCATCAAAGTACCCCCTGGAACAACCATCATCGATGATGATACGGGTCTGGTATTAAAAGATTTACTAGAAGATCAGGATCGTTTTACCGTTGCCCGTGGCGGTCGTGGCGGAAGAGGAAACAAATCCCTAGCAACCTTAAGTGATCCAGCTCCTACTTATAGTGAACTGGGAGAACCCGGCGAAACGACATACATTCGTTGTGAACTAAAAGTTCTTGCAGACGTCGGCTTAATTGGAATGCCAAGTGTTGGCAAAAGTTCTATTCTAAATGTCGTAAGTAATGCAAATCCCAAAATTGGTGCGTATCATTTTACTACCTTAAGTCCCAATTTAGGACTTGTAAAACAAAAAGATGGAACCAGTTTTGTCCTTGCCGATTTACCAGGTTTGATTGAAAAAGCCAGTGAGGGAGTCGGTCTGGGAATCCAATTTTTAAAACATGCCATGCGTACCCGCATACTCATTCATGTGATTGATATGGCAGCCAGTGAAGGAAGAAAACCATGGGAAGATTACCAAATCATTCGTAAAGAATTAGAAAACTACAGTAAAAAATTAGCTCAAAAAAAAGAAATCGTGGTAGCAAATAAAAAAGATTTGCCAACCTTTGCGGAAAATCTAAAAATATTTAAAGAAAAATATCCAGAATTAACGGTAATTAGTGTCAGTACCTTCACTAAAGAAGGAATCGATGAAATGGTAAAAACATGCAGTGATTTACTAAAAGAAACCATCCAAGAAGATCTCTACGAAAAAGAAGACTATGAAAGTACCATCGTCTATAAATTTCAAAATGAAAAACCTTATACCATTACTCATGAAGAAAACATCTGGCATATTAAAGGAAAAGAAATTGAAAAACTCTTTTTAATGACGAGATGGGACTCGGAAGACGCCCAAAAGCGATTTGCTAGAAAACTTAAAAAAATGGGTGTTGAAGACGAATTAGAAGCCTTAGGTGCCAAACGGGGAGATGAAGTACAAATTCTAGATTACATCTTCATCTTCAAAGAATAAAATATTGCCGAGTTGCAAAGACTTACTAGATAATTTAGGAAGTTCTAAAATACTAATTTTTTTAGAATTTCCTGGAATTCGAAGAATTTGATTTTTGGGTAAATTGCGATAAAGATAAATAATTTCTCTTCGTTCATTCATGCCAACTACATCAATATTTTCCTTCATAAAGAAAGTATGAATAGAACTGCATTGTGGAAATAAAATGCCCGTAGAAATATTTTTCTGACCCATAAATCCAAGAAAACGATCACGAAAATGCGTGGCAACCAAAATCGGAATCACGCGGTCTTTTAACCGTAAAATCATAATCTCACCTACTAAATTATAGCAAAGGAAATTGGGATTATGAAAAAAAGTTTGTCAAAAAAACAAATTAAGGATAGAAATCTGAATGCGGTTATGGTATACTTTTTTTAGACTAGAAAATAAAGGGTGTATATTTATGAAAATGAAATATAAAGTAGCCTTATTTGTAATTGGAATGTTAATCCTTGGAACAACCTACACAGGAATTACGTATTCCTTATGGTTGCAAACGTTTGAAGGAGAAGAGACCAACACCATTAAAACAGGATGCTTTGAAATTGAGTATAAAGAAAAGAGCAAATCATTGTCATTAAAAAATAGCTATCCAGTCAGTGATGGGAAGGCATTAAAAGAATTAAAGCCTTATACACTGCGCGTAACAAATACATGTAGTA
>CANQXM010000032.1 GCA_947627835.1 uncultured Bacilli bacterium
ATTATTGGTTTTTTAATTAGTTTTGCATTAATTCCAATAACCACTCGACTACTATCTCCTGATCAATTTGGAATGGCTAATATGTTTACACTTCTGTTTGATATATTAACCCTTGCTGTTATTGTTGGATTGGATCAAGCTTTTATGAGATTTTATCATGAAGAAGAAAAAAACACTTTATTTTTTAATTGTGTTTTTATCTCCACTTTTATTTCCCTTATCGTTATGATATTCATGTTAATTTTTCGTAAAAATTTATCTTTGTTATTATTTGGAAGTTATGGCTATGAAATTCCGATTATTGCTTTGGCCTTTTTAAATCCTATTTTCATTATTGAAAAATTTTTATTATTATCCGTTCGGATGAATGAAAAATCATTTCAGTATTCATTTTGGAATATCTTTACTAAACTTTGCAATTTTTGTATCACAATTTTATTTTTGTTATTTTACAAACGTAATTTTGAATCAATTGTCTTTGCAACGTTACTATCACAAACCCTTACTAGTTTAGTAATGTTTTTAGTTTATTTTCACAATTTTCAATTTAAAAAGATTGACTTATCATTAGTTAAAAAACTTCTTAAGTTTGGATTTCCTCTTTTATTTTCTACCTTAATTGGTTGGGGGCTTAATTCAATAGATACTATTTTTTTAAGAATATATACTACTTATACTGAAATTGGATATTATTCTGTGGCAATGAAAATTGCAAATACTGCTACCATCTTGCAACTAACATTCACTACGTATTGGGCTGCTATTGCTTTTAAATGGCATGCTAATCAAAAGAGTGAAAAATATTTTGAAGCAGTGTCTAAAACCGTTACATTTGTAATGGCATGTATTTTAGTCTTAATCTTTATAGTCAAACCTATTATTCCATTTATTTTGGGAAATGAATATGAACCTGCTATATACATTTTTCCATTTTTGTTATTTTATCCAATTTTTTATACAATTAGTGAAACTATCACCGTGGGAATTGCGTTTAGTAAAAAAACATATTTTAATATTTTAGTATCTATTATTTCCTTAATAGCCAATATCATTTTGAATTGTATTTTTGTTCCATTGTTAGGAGCTAAAGGTGCTGCTATTGCTACGGGAATGTCGTATTTGGTCTTCTTTATCACAAGAGCTCTATTTTCAAGAAAATTATGGTACAAGTTTCCAATCTCTCATTTTGTCTACACATCTATCATCGTATTTATTTTCACACTTATCAATACTTTCTCTAAAAACTTTGTATTCATTTCATTGATAGGTATTCTTATTTTAATTATTTTAACAATTGCTTTCTTATATGAATTAACTACTCTTTTTCACAGACCTGGAATGGTGAAAATCGGTTTAATCGCTAATAATACTCAAATGTTTCAATTAAAAGATTTGCTAAATATCAATCCACATGTACTTGTGGAGATAGTAGATTCTGGTGAACAACTTTCTAAATTTCAAAGGATTGTCTGTTTTTTAAAACAGATTTTGGATAAGGATGTTATTTATTTTGGTTTTGGTATGACTAAGTTTTCAGAAAAATTGTATCTATGCAAACTACTTCATAAAAAAGTTATTCTTCATTGGATTGGTACCGATGTTATTAATGCAAAAACTGATAAATATACACATTTTAATCAACATTTTGTTGATCTCAATTTCTCATGCTCATCTCGTATACATGATGAATTAGAAGATTTCCATATTCAATCCGTAGTTGTACCTATTATTCCAAGCAATATGGACTATTCGTTATCTAAGGTTCCTAAAAAGCATGGCATTTTGTTTTATCTTCCAACAAATCGTGAAAAATTTTATGGTATTGATTATTTATATAGTCTAGCTCACAACTATCGTGATATTCATTTTTATGTTGTTGGAAATGAAAGTATTCTGTTTAAAGAAAAGAATATTCATAATCTTGGTAGATTAACTTTAGAAGAAATGGATAAGCTTTATGATAAAATTAGTGTTCTTGTTCGTATTCCAGAACATGATGGGCTTTCAATTATGCTTTTAGAGGCTTTGATGCGTGGAAAATTTGTATTATATTGCTATGATTTTCCTTATGCTATGCAAGTTGAAAATATTGAGCAAGCTAATAAAATTTTTAAAGAAATTGTTTCCAAGCCCCCTACGATTAATGATGGAAGTAGAGAATATGTATTACGAACTTATCAACTTCAAGAAATTCAAAAGATTGTATATCAAAGTTTTCAAAAATATAAAATTATTAGAAATGAGGAAGTGCTATGAAGCAAAAACATGTTAAAAATTTAATATTAGGTGGTGGAATTTCCGGATTATCTTTGGCTTATTTCTTAAAAAAAGATTATTTCATTGTCGAAGCTGAAGACCACGTTGGTGGATTTTGCAAAACTATTCGAAGAAATGGATATGTATGGGATTATGCCGGTCATTTCTTTCATTTTCAAAATCCAGAAATTCAAAATATGTTCTTGAATTATTTATCTGAAAATGAAACTGTCTATCAAGAAAAATGTACTAAAATATGGTATCATGATCAACTTATTGATTATCCTTTTCAAAAAAATATTCATCAATTAGAGAAGCAAGAATTTATTGATTGTTTATATGATTTATATTTTAAACAGGAAAAAAAGCAATATACTGATTTTTTGGATATGCTATATGGTAAATTTGGGAATTCTATTGTAGAGAAATTTTTAAAGCCTTATAATGAAAAATTATATGCTTGTAATTTATCTTCACTAGATGTTGATGCAATGGGACGTTTTTTCCCTTATGCGAATTTATCGGATATTATTCAAAATATGAAAAATACTAATAATCATTCTTATAATGATCATTTTATGTATCCTTTAAAAGGAGCTCAAGTGTTTATTGATATTTTATATCAATCTTTAGATAAAGATTTAATTGCACTAAATACAAAAGTGATTAAAATAAATGAAAAAGAAAAATATGTATTATTGGATAATCAATTACAAATCTACTATGATAATTTAATTAATACGATTCCACTCAATACATTTATTAACTTGACTGATAACGAGAAGATGATACGTTTTTCACAACAATTATCATTTAACAAGGTATTGGTATTTAATTTGGGATTTGATAAAAAATCCAAGTTTACCCAAGAACATTGGATATATGTTCCTGAGAAAAAATATAATTTCTATCGTATAGGATTTTATGATAATATCTTAAATGCTGATCGATTAAGTATGTATATTGAAATTGGATTATCCAAGGATGAAATACCTGACGTTCAAAAGCAGTTGGATTTAACTCTTAAAAATTTGCTAGATATGGGTATTATTCAATCAGATTTTCAATTAGTAGATTATGAAACGATTATTATGAGCCCGGCATACGTTCATATTAATCACAAAGATGAAGAAATTATAAACGATTATTTTAATCAATGTGAACAACAGAATATATATTTTATTGGAAGATATGGATCTTGGTGTTATTGTTCCATGGAAGACTGTATATTAATGGCACAAAAACTAGCTAAAAAATTAAACTAATTTTCTTTATAATTCATTTTTAAAGCAAAAAAGGAAAGTAATTACGATACTTTCTTTTTTGTTGTTTTTCTTTTTTTGTAGATGATGTATCCTAGAATCAATAGTAATAGTAGAATACTGCTACCAAGAATGATTGATAGGAAAATGACTGGAAAAGAACTCGTTTTCTTTTCTGGTATTTGAATGGATTCTCCTTTTATTAAGTCTTCTGTGGTTAGGAAGTAATCTTCATAGTTTTCGACTTCAAATTCAATATAGCCATCCTTTACTTGATTGTTTTTGGAGATGCTATGAAGTACTCCATCTTTGTAAGCATAGATGTTGATGATATCTTGATCGTTAAATTGGTCTTTCACATATACTTTTAATTTGACTTTTTTTGGTAAGTTTTTTCCTTCAAAATTTATATACATTCCTTTAGCATGATTTGTTAAGTTCTCTATTTTTTCTTGATGTGGGGAAGAAAAATTTACTCGTGGAGAGAAGTCATGGGTTTGTTCTAGTTTTTGACCATCGATAATCCAAGCATAGATGACTTTTTCTTCTTGATCGAATATTTCTAGCTCAACGGTTTTATCACTTTCTTTAATCTCTTCTAATACTTCTTTAGATAATTCTTGTTCGTCTTTCCAGGTAATTTCAATAGTTTCTTCTTCTGGATCTTCTAGTAAGTCTTCTAAATCTTCTAAGTAATGATGATCTTCACGAATGATTTTTAATAGAATGGTATTTTGAAGTCCCGATTCGGAAGTGATGGTTATTTCAATGGGATTCTCTCCTATGATTAAATGATGTTCCCCTACTCCCTCTATCTTTGCTTTTTCATCTTCTGCTTCGGCATTTACGATGATGGAAGAAACGCTATCTTTTACGGTTAAGGTATAGTTTTTTTCATCGATTTTGATAAGTTCATAACCGGGTATTTCAATGCTTTTTAAATGGTTGTTATCAGAAAGTGTTGGCTTTTCCTTTTCTTCGTTGTCAATATTTTCTTCTTGATTATTTGGGTTAGTTTCCTCTTTTTCTTCTTCTTTTTTGATTACTGTTACTTCTATGGTGATGGTTTTTCCTGTTAAATCTTCTTCATCATAAGATGTAACATCTTGATTATAGATGGTAATTGTGGTTGTTCCAGTTTTCTTTCCTTCGACATTGATGGTTTCTGTATTGTTATCTAAGAAGATATCACTTTTCGAAAGGTTTAAGATATTTGGATTTTCGGAAGTCACGTTCACTCTCCCTGCGGCATGGTTTGCTTGAATGAAAAGCGAAGCCGTTTCTCCTTGTGTTAGTGAAAGGGTTTCTTCGGAAGTTGAGATGCTCCCATATGCAAAGACTACTTTTGGAATCATTAGTAAAAAAGCAATGAATAAATATTTGTGTATTTTCATTTTATTCCCTCTATTCTTTGATAAGTTCAATACCCATGATGTGTTTTCTTATTTTGACATAATCTTTTGAAGTAATTTGATTATCTTCATTTATGTCTGCTGCATAAAAATTAACTGTTTCTTTGATGATCTCTTCTTCCATAATATGGTTTCGAATTTTGATGGTATCTTCATCCGTGATGGCTCCATCTTCATTTATATCTCCAAGTAAAGCAATTTTATAATCAAAGTCTTTGCTATCATTTAATCGAATGGAAATTTTATCTCCAGTAGCAATGGTGTCTTTCTTGCTATTTTCCGTGGATGCTACTAAAGAAAAGGTAATGGAGGATGCATAATAACTGATTCTAGTAGTTAGTTTATTAAAATCGTTATTTTTCGTAATGATGATGTCGTTTTTAAGTTTTAGTGGACTTTGAAATTCTTTAATACCATAAATTTTTACATCTCGATGATCTTGAATGATTTGATTCGGACAGGTTACTTGGTAGTAGATGGTGTACTTGCCAATTTCTCGAAACTTTGGTGCTTCTTTTAAATTGAAATCTTGATTATTGGTGGAATAAGCAATTTCACAATTTTCCATTTCTGGAATGGTTATGGTATGTTCTTCACCATCATAGATTCCTTCGTAGTTGAAAGCAGAAAAAGGCTTGCCAATAGTCACCGTTTCTTCTTTGATGACATCGGTGTGATTTTCATCTAGAAAGATGCGAAATTTTATTACATATATGCCTTCTTTGGTATACATTGGCATTTGTTCTTGAGTATAGGATCCTTCTTCATCCATATAACGAATGAAGGCATTTTCAGGACTGGTTACTTCTAGGAAAATACCATGTGGTTTTCCATCTTCGATAAATGTTTGACTATGGGAGGTGTACTGGATATTTGAAGGTGCTTTTTCAATTGTGAAATCAAAGATGACATCTTCTGTTGTATGATCGCTCCAAGTTGTATTCTTTTTATCTTTGAGGGTTACTCGTACTTCTTGACTTCCCGCATTGGTTCGTTTATGGTTCGTTACTTCCATCTTATCGCTTTGAATACCATTTAGTTCTAGAGTTTGTTCTTCTTCATTGTAGGTATATGTTTTTTCTACTTTTGTTGGTTTTTCAAGGGTAAGGGGAATAATTTTGACAGCTACTTGATATTCGTTTTCTTGCTCGTCGTTATCCAGGGTGGCCGAATAAAATTTGTGATCCGTAAGACGAATGGTAATTTTAGCGGTTGTATCTCCTACTTGGGTTGTAGTGGTGTATGCATGGATGATTTCATACTCTTCTTTATCTAAATTGGTAATGGTAATGGCATCTGGATCGATGTTGGTTGTGTTATTGTAAATCAAATCTTGAATGATAATTTCTGGTGTGATTTTGATTTTCTTTCTTGTGAGCGCTTCCACGGGGATGTCGATATGTTCCATGATTTTGTAGTTATTTTGATCCGCAGGAACATATTTTGCTTTGTAGTTATGAGTTCCTTCTTTTAAAGTTTCTTCTTCGTTTTCCCAAACAAAATTAATTGGTAAGATAATGTCTTTCAGTGGTTCATCGATTAAACCAGTTAAATCGGTTGGAATTTCATATTTTGGGATGGCTTTGGTTACCGTTACTGGGATTTCTTGTTCATAAGTGATATTATGATACTGTATTTCTACAATAAAGAAATCATCACCATAACGAAAGCTATCTGCTCCACTTGGATAAGTGATTTGGTAATCTTCAATGATTTCGGTGTATTCGTCTTCTTGATAGCTACCATCTTGTGTATACCCTCTTTCTAGAGTGATTGTGACCTCCATCTTTTCTTTGTCTACCGTTTCAAAGGCAACATATTCATTTTTTTCTTCCTCAACGGTAATGGGATATGGGTCGATGGTTTCATAATTCATTTTATTTTGGGAAGCAAAGGTTTTGGCATAGGCATTTTTGTACGTATAAATAATAGTGTCAAGAAAGACATTATTGTTATTTTTATAAAACGCACTTGGTTCAATGGTCGTGACACTCTTTGGAATTTCGATTTCTTCTAGGAAAGTACAACCAAAGAAGGTTCTTGCAACAATGGAAGTTACCGTTTCTGGAATGGTAAGTTCACGAACTCCACTTCTTAAAAAGGCTTCTTCTTCAATGGTTGTTAGATTTTTTGGAAGGTTGATATTTTCTAAACGGGTACAATTTGCAAAGGCTCTTCTTTCAATTTTGGTTATTTCATCACTGAGGGTTAAGCCAGTTAGAGAGGAACATCCTTGAAAGGCTTGTGAACCGACCTTAGTAATGGTTCCTTCTAATTTTGTTAAAGATGAATTATTCAAGAAAGCTTTATTTCCAACGGCGATTTTGGCATTTTCTGTTAATACGGTTTCTAATAGGGTGGCCGGATCTTCTCCGGTGGATGGATTTACTGCAAAGACGTTATTTCCAATTTTGGATAAACTTGGTGGTAATACTACTTTTTTCACGTATCGAATATCGGAGGTATTTCCAAAAAAGTCCGGATTTGTTTTATCTGCTAGTGCTACAACTGATTTATTTTCGATGGTTTCTGGAAAATATAAATATCGATAGTTTTGGTTGTTTCCTTTGTAGCTTGTTAATTCAATTTGATTTTCATTGATAATGTTGTATTCCCAGCCCATTCCATTGAAGTTTGAATTGGTTACTTCGAAGGTAGTCGTAAAACCAGCATATTTCAAGGTAACGGTTTGGGTTTCTTGTTTGTAGGGGTCATAACCGGTGATTTCAAAGTCTTCTAAGTGACCAAGATTTTTGGTGATGCTTCTTCCATCTTCGTAGGTGATTTTGATTTTGGTTGGGAAAAGATTATTGATACTTCCATAGTTGTATTCGGTAGTTAAAACATGATCTACCGTGATATTTTGGATGGTAACGGCTTTTTTAGAAAAGACATGAAAGGGTTCACATTCACTTTCTTTTCCTTTTTCACAGAAAGAAGCATTTAAGAAACTTACAATACCATACCCATAGTATTTGTCCCATCCGTCATCTCCTTTGTCAATGGCGTATATCTTTAATAAGTCAATCACATTTTCTAACGTAAGGTCTTTATTAAAGGATTTTAAAATGGCTACAGCACTGGATACGTAAGGAGCCGACATCGATGTTCCTGCACCATTTCCATAAATACTTGAAATGTTATTTCCGGGTGCTGCAAAGGTAATGTAATCTCCATAATTGGAAAATGAGGATCTTTCTAGATTTTCATCTACGGAAGAAACAGCGATGGTGTTGTCTTGAGCTGCTGGATACACTTTTTGATATCCTTGTTCATTTCCTGCTGCAGTGACGGTGATAATATTTTCCTGTCTTGCTGCTTGAATGGCTTGGAATTCTGCATCTGCTGGGTCTTCTACGGTTGAACTAATATTAATGACATCTGCTAGTTGGTTATAAACAACATAGTTAATGGCTTTGACAATATCGGTTTCATAGATTCCTTCTTCTTCATTTACTTTAATGGCTACAATTTTTACGTTATTGGGAGTACTTTCTGCGACAATCCCTGCTAAGTGAGTTCCATGACCATCTTTATCTTTGATATCTTTGCCAAATTCAACGGCATTATAAGTTTCTTTTAGTTTTCCCGGATAGTTTTGATTAAATAAATCGGTGTCTATTCCGGAATCTAAAATGGCAATTCTGACTTCCGGGAGGTTTTGGCTATTCACAAAATCAATGGCTGTATCAAATCCTAGTTTTTGGACGGCCCAAGATTTGTAAGATGTACTTGCTAATTCATGAACTTGATTTTGTTCAACTGTTAGAGTGTCGTCTTTTTTTAGTTCTTGATAAGCGTTTTCTTGGGCTTCTTTGGAATTATATACCAAATAATACTGATGATTGGGTGCTTCGATGATCTTTTTTGCATCATACGTGTTTTCTAGTTTGTGACCGGATATGACAATGAGAAGATTTTCTTTTTCTTCTTTGGTTAGTTTTTCGATCTCTTCTAAATATTGATTCATAAATGTTTTTGATAATGTAGAGATATTGATTAGGGAATTTTTTGTTTCTTCTTTTGAGAAATCAAGTAGCACTTCTTTTAAACTGATTACTCCGATTATGAAAGCTATGACGATTACTCCTAGCTTTTTCCATTTACTATTTAACATGTGTACCCGCTCCTATTCTTTTTTTCGACAATTTTTGCAAATTATTTAAAAAAAATAGTAAGGCTACTGAAAATTTTTAATCATCAACCTTACTACTTTTGATTTATTATCTGCTAACAATTTATCAAATATTTTTTCAAAAAGAAAGAGAAATGATGCGAATTTATGAAATAAGTAGAAATACTTGCAAACTATAATTTGCAGTTAGTAAATATTAGTTTTTTGTAGTAATCTCTGTAAAAATGTTTACTAATAGTTGTAAACTTCTCTATTTTTTTATAGATTTTTTATTTTTTCATTTTTATAATTTGGTTTATAGAAAAGGAGAATGTTTTATGAATAATGTAGTAACCATTACATCAAGATTTAGCTTGATACGTGTATTAGATGACACGCAAATTGCAGTAAATCTAACGGAGCCGGTGCAAAGTCTTTCGTTTAAGTTATCCTTTGACGAATCGCTTTTTGAATTTATTCCCGGTTCGGTTGTCAGTATTTTGAGAACCAATTTGATTAATACGGATACTCCTGGTGTTATTGCTTATAGCGGAACGGCCAATGGCGGAAAAGGTTCTAAAAAGGTCGGATTTACTTTTAAAGCTATTAAGAAGTCTTCTACTTGTACTTTTCAAGTGACGGATCTTGTTATTGACAATATTCCGGTTTCACAAAGTCCTATGTTAGACGTGAATGTTTTGCCTTTTGTTATTCGTGGTGCTAGTAGTTTGCCACTTGTTGATGATACCAAGAAGGATGATACGGAGGATGTGTTATGAATCAAGAAGCTTTTATTACTTCTAGATTTAATTTTATTCGTGTTCTTGATGAAACACAAATTTCTTTAAATCTTACTGAACCTGTTAAAAGTTTATCTTTTAAGTTATCTTATGATGAAACGCTCTTTGAGTACCTTCCTGAATCCGTTGTCAGTATTCTACGAACCAATTTAGTAAATACAGATACTCCTGGTGTTATTGCTTATAGCGGAACGGCCAATGGCGGAAAAGGTTCTAAGAAAGTTGGGTTTACTTTTAAGGCCATTAAGGAATCTTCAACTTGCACTTTTCAAGTTACGGATCTCGTTATTAACAATGTTCCTTTTTCACAAAGTCCGACGCTCAATGTTAGTATCTTTCCATTTGTGATTCATGATGCTGAAGCACAAAGAGTGGTGGATGATACCCATCCGGATCAAAAAGTTCATCAATAAAAAAGCCAATAAAACCCCTATTGAGTTCTATACTCGATTGGGGTTTTATGTTTATAAATAATCATTTATATATGCATTTAAAATGCTTTTCTTTATTCTTCATGGCTTTCGTAACGTTGTATCTGGTACCATATTTTTTTAAAAGTTTTTATATAAATAAATTATTGTTGTTACCTCAGTATTTTTTTAATATAATGTCGGGTATAAACTAATTAAATACCCGACATTATGTATCAAGGCTATTTCTTAATTTAGAATACATACACGTTCAGCATACTAGTTCGTACATTATAAATAGTTGAATTTTACATGTCTACTCATAACTGATGTCATAATATACCGAGTACGTTGGCATTATATTCAGTATAAATATATATCAAATATTCCTTTTTTATATCGTAACTTCTTCTTCGATTAAAATATTAGTTATGCATTCTAATGAATCAAATAAGTCATCAAAAGATATATTACTAGAATATGGAGCAGTAATTTGATAATTTTTCCACAATTTAATCAGTTGTTTACTTGATTTCATATTATTTAATTGTTCTTTAATATTTTCTATATTTAATTCAGTTTCTCTATATTTGAAAGTATTTCTAATTGCTAAAACAAGATTTTTAAAGTCTATTTTTTCTTTATTATCATTTATCAAAACATAAATATCATAAAAATCTTTCATTCTAGTATTATAAATATCCCTGTCTATAACAGTTTGATACTTTTCAGCAATAAGAGTTTCCAATGTGTATGCGATAATTGGTATTTTTTTATCTTCAAAATGTGAATTATACATATAATGAATTTCTCTTGGAGTTATTCTATCTCCTGTTGTAAGCTCTATGGCAAGATAAACTTTTAAATTATCCATAGCTGCTAAAATGTTTATTTTAAATCCTCCATATTCACTTTCTTGCCTTATATCTTTAACACTTTCAATTTCAAATTTTATTCCATCATCAACTCTTACATTTAATATTTCTGTTATTATTTCTATTACATTATCTTTTTCAAGAGGCAAACTCTTTAATGTTGCATCCATATCCTTTGTTGTTCTTTCATCATCACCGATAATAGAAGAAAGTAATAATCCACCTTTTAAAATAATATTATGTTTATATTTGCTTTTTGAAAGTCTTTCTAAAATATGCTCAAAAAAATACATTTGATATAGTTGGGCTGATACATTGCTATTTCCTTTTGCTTTTTTTGAAATGATGTTTTTTAATTTGTCTTTATTCACTATAACAATACCTCCATATATTCACTTACTTTCTTTTCAATTTTCATAATCTTGGCATACTTTGTAAGTTTACTTAAATTTTTATTTTTACTTCTAGCGTACTCTTTTAGTGCTTTTGAAAATATTTCTCCATCAATTTTGTTTTTATTTTTTATAATATCGCAAATAGTTCTTTCAATATCATATACTTTAATTTTCATACCAAAAGGAGATGACATTTCTATTACTCCTAAATCTAAAATATCTCTATTAACAAAATTAAGGATTACATTTTTTTGCTTTTGTAAAACACCGCTATATCCAAAAGGCAAAGTAATGTTGTATAAAAGAGGTGTACGATCTGATAAATTGTGTAAATATAAAGCCGTAGACATTGAAAATCTGGCATTTTTACTTTTAGAGGCTATTTTATAATATTCATCTTCTATATAATTTGGAAGTCCATAATAGCCTTTTGAAATTCTTACTAATTTTCCTGTCTTTACCATATTTGTTAAAAATCTTCTTTCAATTCCATTATTTACAACCTCGCTTGTCGTAACATAGCCATTATTTTTTTTTACAATTTTTAAAATTTTATCATAATTCATATTTTTCATCGTTCCCTTTCTAACTAAAATTTTATCATTTATTCGTTAAAAAGGGAATAGTTTTTACAATTTTTTATTTTTTTACCTCCAATAACTCCTTTATTACTGATAAAAATTATTATCATGAATTTACAGAGTTACTTGATAAGTATTGGGGAAAACATTCTTTTCCTTCTATTTTGTCTTATGAACTTGAAGATAAAAAAGGGATTATATGAATAAAAAGATATCCAAAAGTTTTTTTCAGGTATTGCTTTATTTGAAATTAATGTGTGCAAAAATCAAAGGTGGCAACAGTGAATTTGGTATCATTGGTACTCAACATCATTTTATAAACAATCTTGAAAATGGTAAAATACTTGCAAAATATGAGAAAGAGCTTAATCAAAACGAATATTTAATCAATGAAATATTTACTAATTTGTATTCTGATATTAAGAATGTTTATTATAAAAGAACTAAGGAAGATAATTATATTTTCAATGCAAATAGCAAATCCGAAAAAGAACTCATTGCAATTACTAATTTTGAAGGAAGAATTCATAAGAATAATAGTCCAAGAAAAAAATATCTCAGTGGGGTTCTTGGTGGAATTCCTATGCCTGCAGATATCGATTTTGAGGAGTTAATTCGCAATTTTAACATAGAGGACTAGCAATTTATGAAGCAGTTAAATTATACATAAGAAAAGTAGCACTATTTTTTGTGGCTCTAGATAATCTACTGGGGAGCAAAAGTTAATTAAAGCATTATAAAATAAGGGTTTGTCCCTTATTTTTTATGT
>CANQXM010000033.1 GCA_947627835.1 uncultured Bacilli bacterium
TACACAAGATGCAAAAAATGAGCAAAGCCCTATAATTACTAGGTTTGCTCATTTTTACTGCAAAACTCAAGATTATAATCATGAAAAGAAGGAAGTCTTAGATCAAGTTCATACTTACTTTCAAGATAAAGAAACTATCTCGACGGTTAGTGATGTGATTTCTAAACAAGAAGATGCTGATAAGAAAATATTAGCTGCTATGAATGATGCATCTTATACATTTGATAATCCTTGTGTACTTGTAAATCCTTATGAGATTTCTCCTCTTACGGCTTTAGTGATTTTTCATACGGATCGTTCTTTGGAAACGAAAGTACAGATTAATGGTTATGATGTGACAACGATGGAGAGTGCAACTCTTCATGCGATTCCTATTTATGGACTTAAAGCATCTAAAGTTAATACGGTCGTGTTAGAACAAGATGGAAAACAAAAAACTTTAGAAATTGATTTAACGAATGTTTCTAAGAATAGTTTGGTTACCGAACAAAGCAATGTCAATGCGACGATTGATAAAGATATTTACTTTTTATCTAGTCCAATGAGTGCTGGAGCTGCTGCTTATGATGGCAATGGTGAAGTTGTTTGGTACTTGGATCAAAATTATTCTTTTGATATTGAGTTTTTAGATAATGGTCATATGTATTTGAGTAATGGAAAAGAAAGTGGCGTTCAATATACGTATGATGGATTTATTGAAACGGATTTACTGGGAAAAATTTATCGTGATTATTCTTTAGTAAATGGTTATCATCATGAATTAGTTTCTTTATCTGATGGTACAATTTTAGTAGCAGGTGGTAAGGAAAATGTAGATTCGCCTTATTCTGCATCCTTTATTTATCAGATTAAACGAGATACGGGTGATGTCATTCGCTCTTTAGATGTTTATGATATCTTTTCTAAAATTGATCAGGAATTTGCAGACAGTTTAACTGGAACGAATATGATTAATAATTCTATTTATTATAACGAACAAACGCATGAGATGCTTTTATCTTTACGTGGTATTAATACGATTATGAGTGTCAATTTTGAAACGCAAGAAGTAAATTGGATCTTTGGAGAAGAGGATTTTTATCCAGCAAGTTTTGATGCTTATTTATTACATGTAACAGATGGAAGCCGGGTTCCTCATGGAGCTCATACTGCTTATTATACAAGTGAAGGTTATTTAAGTGTATTTAATAATGATTATGATTCACTAGATTCTAGTAGTGCAGAGTTACTTCATTATCAAGATAATTATTCTAGTGCTACGGTTTATCAAATATCTGGTAAAAATATTTCTAAAGTTTGGGAATATGATGGTGGAAAAGAATATTTTAATTATGCTTTAGGTAGTTTTTATTATCAACCAGATGGAACAAAATTGATCGATTTTGGTTGGACTTATAAAGAAAGTGCATATGTTCCTGGCAAAACAATTTATGATTATCTTGGCAATACTTATGCCCGGGTGGTTGAACTCGATCAAAACGATCAAGAAATTTTCAATGCAACGATTGATGAAAGTATTTATCGTGCTTATAAGCATGCTTTGTATGAAGATCGGACGAGTCATTATCAGCTTGTTAATTATGAACTTATTGATAATAATCCTGCTACATCACTTGAAAAGGTTTCTACGAAGTCTTTATTTACAGATTTAGATGGTGCGATTGATAATCCATTTGAGTTTGAATTAACTCCACATTCTGTTGATATTAATGTTATTTTTGATAATTCAGAAGTGGTGGATATTTACTTTGTATCTGAAAGTGATGAGAGTTATATTTATCATTATAAAAAGGAAAATGAAGCGGTATCTGTCAAAGTTAATCTTCATTTAGATGGTTCTTATGCTGTTTATTTAAAGATTAATAATGTTTTCTATGATACGGGTAAAGTACTTCAATTTGATTAAAAAAGATCTTCCGTGAGAAATTCACTGAAGATCTTTTTTTGGCTTTTCTTTTGGTGGCATTTTAATGTCTGTTTTATTAAAGATTTTCGCTAGAGTTCCATTTGCTCTTAAATTGTAGTATTTTTTTTCATCAATAATTAAATCATATTCCCCAATGAATTCGTATACTTTCGGATTAAATCCGAGTTTGAATTCATTTAAACCATAATAGGGGTTTTCTTTGGTGAAGTCACCGGTCATTCCATTTAAATCTAAATAGGTGTAGTCATTTTGATAATATTCCATAATTTTATAGTGCAAGAAATAATTTGGATTAAAACGACGGAATTTTTTATCATAACCACTGATTAGGATTTGAACTCGATTTTTGTATTTCATAACCATTGCTCCTGCAATGTAGATTTTTTCTTGTTTGCTATTTCTTTCGGTTGCTTCTAAGACATCATTTTTGTAAGACAGAAGTTTTCGGTCGGAATTCATTTTGAGATTGATATTCTTTGGGGTATTATTTTTAATTAATATTTGATTTAAATTACTGTTATTTTCCAGTTCTTTTTCATAAAGTTCTTTTGCATTTAATAGATATTCTTTGGTATTAATACTTACTAAGAATAAATCAATCATGCGATTTTTATGAAAGATATTGTAGTAGTCTTTGTAGTAGTATTCATCTTTGTTTCGTTTATCTTTGATAAAGTGATATAAGATATCTATTCCACTACGTTCCGCAAGTTCCATTTCTAATCCTTTGGAAATGGATCTTTTGATTTTGTTTCGGGTGTTTTTAGTAAAGTTTTCTAGGGATAGATTTTTTAAATTAACAATTCCATTAAATCGTGGTAGGAAGGATTCAAAGTATAAGTTATCTTTTAGTTTTTGGTAATGATTCTCTTCTAAAATGTCTTTGATTTCGTTATTCCAAGTATAAGTTTTGGCTTTGCTTTTTAAATCAATTTGAGCGATGGCAATTTCCGGATTACATTTAATGAAGACTACATTTTTTTTCGCGTAGTATTCTTTTAGGGCATTCGTAAATTCTTTTACGAGTTCTTGATCAAAGTAATCACAGATAAAGCCACGTGGTGCATATCCATATTTGGCATTGATTTTCATTCGTTTTAATAAGATTAGTGAAGCGGCTTTGACGTTTCCATATTCATCTACGAGTCCGATTAAGTCATAATCATAGCCATTTTCACTCATTAAAAGGGCATAGCTTGCAGTTTGATAATGACTTCCTAGTGGGCTTTTATATACAAATTCTTCAAATTCTTGAATGGTCAGTTCTTTTAATTTCATAAACTTCCCCCTTTTTTCGGAAAAATATTATATCAATATCTTTCTTTTTTTTCAACTATAAGTTTTCTTTGCAAAACGGCTTCTTCATGATATAATAAAGGCGTTTAAAAGGGAGTATGTTTTATGTATTCAAGTGAAGAGCAAGAAAAGAAGAAAAAAGGCTTAGCAGATTATTTACGGATGATATTTCATCGCCGGAAGAAACGGTTATTTTCTGATTTAGAAATTGAATTTCAAACGACGTTGGATTTATTTACCATTTATTCATTTATTTTTTTAGTAATTGGTGTTCTTTTTAGTTTATGGAATACTGCTGGAGCTATGGTGATTCGTATTTTCTTTGGGCTTTTATTTATGATTTATGGAATGCTTCAGTTTTATACTTTTTCAAAGCGAAGAAAGTTATCTCTTTACAACTTTTCTATCGTTTATGGAATTGTCGCTTTTTTCCTTGCTATTTTTAGTTTTTGTGTTTCTGATTTAGTTATTTTACTCATTGTTTTAGGAATTTTTCTCCTTTTACAAGTTGTCGAGCATTTTATTCAAGGTTTTTATCTTTTACGAGCTCGGGACATGAGTATTTCGGTTTTACTTGGTCAGATGGCTTTATTTGTCTTTATGGCAGTGATTTTATTTATTAATCCATTCTTACAATTGTATGTTGGTCAAATTCTTGGTATTTTTGCCATATTATATGGTATACTAAATATCGCTTGTTTATCTTTTTTATCGAAGAAGTCACAAGTAATATTATCCTTTTTTGAATAGGTGAAAGTATGAAAATTGATACAGTAGAACTGGAAAGAATTGCGGTTCGTCAAAGTCAATATCCGGATGCGAATTTACCAGAGTTTTTGTTGGTAGGTAGAAGTAATGTTGGAAAAAGTAGTTTTATTAATGCCGTTATTGCTCGAAAGAATTTCGCCCATACTAGCAGTAAACCTGGAAAGACGCAAACCTTAAATTTTTATTTAGTTAATCGGGCATTTTATCTTATTGATGTTCCGGGTTATGGGTATGCGAATTTAGCTAAGGATCAATCCCGAAAGATGGGATTAATGATTGAAGAATATTTAAAAAGTAGAGGAAATTTATCTCATGTATTTTTGTTAATTGACTATCGTCATAAACCTACGGAAGACGATGTGTTAATGTATGATTTTTTAAAATACTATAATGTACGAACTACGGTGGTTGCTACCAAGTATGATAAAGTAAATCAAAGTGCACGGGCGAAACAAGAAAAAGTTATTCGAGATACTTTGAAACTTGGTAATGAAGAAGTGATTTTCTTCTCTTCTTTAACGAAAAAGGGGCGTGAAGAGATTTATCATATCATGGAAAGTTATTTACATTCTTGAAAGTCTATTTAATTTATGATACATTTATGAAAGTTTAGGGAGGATACTATGTTAGAAAATATTTTATTAGTCATTTCCGTATTATTAATTGTACTTGTTTTACTTCAAAGTAGCAAAGCAAGTGATGCCGGACAGATTATTACAGGAAGTAATCAAGCTTTATTTGGAAAAGTAAAGGAACGAGGACTTGAATTATTTGTGAGTCGTCTTACGATGTTTTTAGGGCTTTTGTTTTTTGTTATTTCCTTTGTTTTATTTGTTGCTTAGTGAATGTTTTACATTTTCCTATTTGACTGATTACTCAAGGAGGTTTTCTCTTCTTTGAGTTTTTTTCTTTTTCTTTTGTTTTCCTAGAAAAGAGGTTATAATAATAATGGTGAGAATTCCATGAAGAAAAATGGGTTTACCTTAATTGAACTTGTTACCACAATTGGACTTATGGTATTAATGGGACTGATTATTGTCAATAATATCAATGCCATTTTTAGTAATCAAGAAGATGTGGAACTTGATGATTTTAAACGCATTGTCGAAGATGCAGCTTGTACGTATATTGATTTAAGTGATCCAGAGATCGTGCAGAAGAAAAATGAGTGTAAGGTAAGTGGTTGTACGGTTACTACGCACATGCTTATTAGTAATGGATTATTGGATGATGATTTAGTGAATCCATGGACGAATAAACCAATTACGGGTTCAGAAGTGATTGAAATTAGTTATCCTAATTATGAGAAAACTTGTACTTATCGGGAGTGAAGAAATGAAAGAGAAAATAGTAGCGGTTTTAGATGATATTCATGAAGCTAAGGAAGCCATGGAAATTAATGATTTACTGGGATGTAAAAGTGCTTTAGAATATCGGGAAGTTTGTGATGCCTTAGAAGAATTAACGGAGGAATATGTAGTTTTTAAGACTAAGAAAGAGAAATATATTCTTTTAAAAAACTGTCCTAATTTAAAAATTGGCAAGTTATCCTTAAATAAAAAAGGTTATGGCTTTGTTATTCTAGAACGAGAAGATGATTTATATATTCCTGCTGATATGATTGGGGGAGCTACTCACGATGATGTTGTATTAGCGGAGATTACTCGTTTTGGGGTAAAAAGAGAAGGAAGAATTTTACGTGTTTTAAAGCGTGATTTAAATAATGTCGTTGGAGAAATTATCGCAGTGGATCATCAGTTTCAGTTAAAATTAGATGATGAGAAAAAAGATTTAACGATTGTTTTAAATCCAGAAACGACCAAAGAATGTGTCGAAGGACATAAGGTTTATGTTCGTCTTACCAAAGAACTTGGAAAGAAAAAGTATCTTGCTGATGTTTTAAAAATATTGGGACATAAAGATGATCCGGGTGTAGATATTTTAAGTATTGCTTATAAGTATCAATTTGATGCTGACTTTAGCAACGAGGTGTTAGAAGAACTTCCTAAGATTCCTGTAAGTGTTGATGAAGCCTCTTTAAAGGGAAGAGTAGATTATACCAATGAAGAAGTTTTTACTATTGATGGATCTTATACCAAAGATATTGATGATGCGATTAGTATTCG
The DNA here is from genome assembly GCA_947627835.1 of uncultured Bacilli bacterium. GTDB lineage: Bacteria > Bacillota_I > Bacilli_A > RF39 > UBA660 > MGBC162267. The sequence continues at coordinate 6,118 of CANQXM010000033.1, forward strand.
AATGGAAGATGATTGTTATGTGTTAGGAGTTCATATTGCGGATGTTTCTCATTATGTCAAAGAAAATACTGCTCTTGGCGATGCTGCTTATGAACGAGGAACGAGTGTTTATTTAGCAGATACCGTTATTCCTATGATTCCTCATAAACTTTCGAATGGAATTTGTTCTTTAAATGAGGGCGAGTTACGACTTACGATGTCTTGTGTCATGAAGATTAGTAAAATTGGAGAAGTTTTATCTTATGACATTACGCCAAGTTATATTAAAAGTCGCAAGAAGATGACTTATGAAGCCGTGAATGACATTTTAATGCGGGACGTGGTTGCTCCTGGGTATGAACCATTTGTTGCTTCTCTTCGTTTAATGAATGAACTTGCTCATCTTTTACAAAAAAAGATTGTAGAGCGCGGTTATATTAATTTTGAACTTGATGAAGCACGGGTTATTCAAGATGAATCGGGAAAAGCTATCGATGTTGTCATGCGAGAACGAGAAGATGGGGAAAAGTTAATTGAATCTTTTATGATTATTGCCAATGAAGTGGTTGCTTCGCACATTTATCATATGGAACTTCCTTTCCTTTACCGCGTTCATGGAAAACCAAATAGTGAAAAGATTGATGATTTTGTCAATTTAGTGAAGTTGCTTGGTTATGAACTTAAGACGAGGACGATTGATCTTTCTCCAAAGGCCATGCAAAGTTTATTAGATGAGTTAGATGAGAAACCAGAGTTTAAAATTTTGTCTTCTTTGTTACTTCGCAGTATGAAAAAAGCAGAATATAGCAAAGAGAATATTGGTCATTTTGGTCTTGCTTCTCGTGCTTATACGCATTTTACAAGTCCAATTCGAAGATATCCCGATTTAGTCGTTCATCGTCTTTTAAAGAAGTATTTGGTTGAAAAAGATTTTTCGATGAGTACGATTTCTTATTTAGAACAAAATTTAGTTTTAATAGGAACGCATTGTAGTGAGCGAGAAGTGGCAGCAGATCAAGCAGAGCGGGAAGTCGATGATATGAAGATGGCTGAGTATATGGAAAGTCATGTTGGAGAAGAGTTTGATGGAGTCATTAGTACCGTGACAAATTTTGGTTTTTTTGTAGAACTTCCGAATTTGATTGAAGGGCTCGTTCATGTCAATTCTTTAAAAGGTGATTTTTATCAGTATGTTCCAGAGAGTTTAGCGTTAATTGGCAATCGGACGAAGAAGACTTATCGCGTTGGTGAAAAAGTTCACGTTGTGTGTGTAGGGGCTAGTAAGGAAACATCAATGATTGATTTTGAGTTAAAAGAGGATGAAGATGGAAGTCAAAAATAAAAAAGCTTATTATGATTATACGATTTTAGAAGAAATCGAAGCGGGAATTTCTTTAACGGGAACGGAGATTAAAAGCATTCGAAAAGGGTCTGTGGACTTAAAAGATAGTTATGTTTACATTCGCGGAAACGAAGCTTTTGTTCTCAATCTTTACATTGCTTCTTATTTTGAGGGGAATCAATTTAATCATGAAGAGCGCAGAACTAGAAAGTTATTGCTTCATAAAAGTGAGATAAAAAAATTGCTTGATCGGGTTTCGCAAGATGGGGTTACGTTAATTCCTTTACGTCTTTATTTTGTCAAGAATCATGTCAAATTATCTATTGGAATCTGTAAAGGTAAAAAGAATTATGACAAACGGGAAAGTATTAAAAAAAGAGATTTGGAAAGAGAAAGTCGTCTTCATTTTTAATTCTTGGGATTGTCTTTTCTTTTTTTTCTTTCCTATGTTATAATCAGTTTAGAATAGGTGGTTGTATGGTAGGGAGTAAGAAAAATACTTGGAAGCTTGTTGTTATTGTTTTGGGATTAATTATTATTTTCCTTTTTCTTGGTTTTCTTTTCTATCGCTTTTGGGTTCATGATAAACCAAAAGGAGAAGAACCTATTCAGGAAGAAGAAGTTTTTGAAGAGGCCAAAGTGCAAATTGTCGATGAAGAAAATCCAAAACCGGTTTTTGCTGTCATGATTAATAATATTGGGGTAGCACGTTCACTTCATTCGGGATTGCAAGATGCTTTTCTTGTTTATGAAATGGTTGTAGAAGGCGGTATTACTCGGTACATGGCACTCTTTACCAATCAACAAACCGAACGCATTGGACCAGTTCGAAGTGCTCGTCCTTATTATTTGGATTATGTTTTAGAGCACAATGCGATTTATGCACATTTTGGCTATAGCGAACAAGCCCGAATGGATATTAGTAAGTATGGTATTCAAAATATTAATGGACTTACGCAAAGTGCTGCTTATTGGCGGGATAATTCTTTAAATGTAGCAAGCGAGCATCGAGCTTTTACAAGTATGGAGAAACTGATGGCGAGTGCTTCTTCTCTTGGTTATTCACTTGAACGCAATAAAAGATATGCTTTTTCTTATTCTGTCGATGATGTTTCGCTTTCATTTGCAGATGCAAGTCCTGCTATGGAAGTAACCATTCCTTATTCTTCTTCTACTGTAAGTAGTTATACTTATTTAGAAGATCAGGGTGTTTATGCTCGGTATGTGAATGGAAAAGCTCACACCGATTATGTGACCGGGGAACAATATACTGCTAAGAATATTCTTACTTATCAAGTTAAAAATTATGCTGTGGATAGTTATGGAAGACAAGCTTTGGATCTGGTTGGTAGTGGCGATGGTTATTATATTACAATGGGAAAAGCCGTACCGATTCACTGGCAGAAAGATAGTCGAGAAGCAAAGACGAAGTATACTTATTTAAATGGCGAAGAAGTGATCTTGAATGATGGAAATACGTGGATTCAGATACAACCGACTTCGCAAAAGTTGACGATTTCATAGATGGGAGAATAAAAATGGATTTTATTATTGATTTTTTAGTAAATAATTATATGTGGTTTTTAGTCATTACTATTTTTTTACTTTTTGCTTTAATTGGATATATTGTGGATAGTAAAGAACAGAAGGATTTAAGTATTTTTGATAGTCCTCAAGATATGGCAAGACATTTGGAAAGTTTAGCGAAAGCTGCTGAAAATAAAACGATTGGTGAGGTCATGCAAAATGTGAAAACGCAAAGTGGACCGGTTGCTAATACAATTGTTGAAAATCCAGCACCGGTTTCGAATGCTGCTATGAATGGAAATATGGGTGGGAATCCAATGAGTTATACACAACCTTCTAATCCACAACCCATGATGCAACAGACAATGACTTCTCCAAACGCCCAACCTGCCAATACGAGTTTTGAAGTATTAGGAAAATAACTTGTAAAAGTTATTTTTTTTAGGAATGGACGAATGCATGGATTAATGTTATAATGAATAAGCAAATAAAAAGGAGTGTAACATATGACTTTAGCTGGTTTGTGGTCGATTTTTACTAAGATTTTAGATATTTGTATTGTTTGGTTATTATTTTATTTTATACTTAAAAATATTAAAAATAATGTGAAAATGGTATTAATTTTAAAAGGAGTTTTATTAATTATCTTTATTGAAATTATTAGTAAAATTTTAAATTTATATACGGTAGGACTTCTTTTAGAGTATGTTATTGAATGGGGACCCATTGCCATCATTATTATTTTTCAACCGGAAATTCGTGGTGTACTAGAAAGTATTGGACGGACTCACCTTTTGGGAAGACATAAGATATTAACCGTTGATGAACGTGAGCGGGTTGTTTGTGAAATTATGGAAGCCATTGAATATTTGAAACGCAATCGTATTGGTGCACTCATTGTTATTGAACGTGATGTTTCTTTATCTGAATATATTGAACCTGCTACTAAGATTTATGCGGATGTTTCAAGTGAACTTTTATGTAATTTATTTTTTCCAAATAGTCCACTTCATGATGGTGGAGTGATCTTAGAGGGGGATCGAATTACTTGTGCCGGTGCTGTTTTTAAAACCAGTATGAATCCAAATGTTAATAAACGTTTGGGAACACGCCATCGGGCAGCACTTGGAATTGCTGAGGAATCGGATGCACTTGCTTTAGTGGTTAGTGAAGAGAATGGACGCATTAGTATTGCAAGTAATGGCGATTTAGATTATAACCTTACTTTAGATGAATTCCGAATGAAATTGATGGATGAATTAAAGCCGAAAATGGAAGTGTTCTATGAAGCGGATAGTCATCGTGAGGAGGATGAAGTAGATGAGTAAGTTAATTCGAAAAATTGCTCAGTTATTCATGGGAATTTATCGCTTGATTGATAAGTATTTTGTGGTTCCGATTAGTCGACTTATTTATCATATTACTGAGCGATTTAAAGCCAATCCTAGTGGAATTGAAAAGTTTTTAAATCGTCCACATGTGTTACTTTATTTATCTTTGTTTTTTGCTGTTGGTATTTTCTTTTTAGTAGATTCTCAAGTAATTACTTTAGTTGAAAATGAAGCAGAGATTTTATCTAATCAACCGGTCAAGGTTCTTTATAATAAAGAAGCATATGTAGTAGAAGGACTTGTAGATCAAGTAGATATTATTTTAACTGGACGCAAGAGTTCCATTTATCTTGCAAAACAACTTGGAGAACATGATGTCGTTTTAGATTTAACGGATTATGAAGATAGTGATACTCCTGTACGGGTTGCTCTTTCTTATAATCAAACGGTTGATAACATTAGTTATAAGTTAGATCCTTCTTATGTGACGGTTACGATTAAGAAGAAAGAAAGCAAAGTATGGAATAATGTTTCTTATGAACTTTTAAATGAAAATAAATTGGATAGTAAACTTAGTGTGGATGCGGTTACTCTTGATAAAACCGATGTTGTCATTAAAGGAAGTATTGATGCTTTAAATCAAGTTGCTACTGTCAAGGCTCTTGTGGATTTGAGTAATTCGAAATTTACGGATGCTGGTACTTATGATATTTCTGATATTCCACTTGTAGCTTATGATGGAAATGGAAAATTACTTGAAAATATTGAAATTGTTCCAAATACAATTACGGGTTCTATTACTTTGGGAACTTATTCTGCGGTTGTTCCAATTCAAGTTCTTGCAACTGGAGAGTTGGTAACTGGTAAAGCCATTTCTTCGATTACGATTAATGGTAAGAGTAGTCATTCAATCACGATTTATGGAGAAAAATCTATTGTAGATGAAATTAAGAGTATTGTAGCTGTCATTGATGTTAATAATCAAGGAAATAATGGTGCAAAGACTTACAATGTTACGTTATCAAAACCAAATGGAGTTCGTCATATTAGTGAAGAAAATGCCCGTGTTGTAGTAAGTTTTGGAGATGAAAAACAAAAGACACTTGAACTTTCCAATATTGGCTACCGTAATTTAGGAACTGGGTTAAAAGCAAACTTGGTAGGAATTACTTCTGTTCCGGTTCAGGTTAAAGGCGTTCAATCTGTGATTGATTCAATTAATGCTGATAATATATCTGCTTATACGGATTTATCTGGTTATGGTGCTGGTGAGTATGAAGTTGATGTAGTCATTGAAAGTGAAGATCCAAGAGTAAATTATGTTGTATCTTCGAAAGTACGTATTAGTATTACAGAAAGTTAGAAGTTCTTTAAAAGAATTTCTTTTTTCTTGGTTCAATGATATGATTATATAAATGGAGTGATTCTATGAAAGCAGATTATGTCATTGCTCATGAAAAAGAAATGAAAGATATTCGAGAGGTTGCTGCGAAGGTTGGAATACCGGAAAGTGATTTATCTTTATATGGTAAGTATAAAGCGAAGGTTTTACATGCTGAGGGTCAGGAACAGGGAAAGGTTATTTTGGTAACTGCGATTAATCCGACTCCTTTTGGAGAGGGAAAAACGACGGTTGCGATTGGGCTTCATGATGCGTTTTGGCAGTTGGGCGTGCATTCACTACTTACATTACGTGAACCATCCATGGGTCCGGTATTTGGTGTTAAGGGTGGAGCTACTGGTGGTGGATATGCTCAAGTTCTTCCTATGGAAGATATTAACTTACATTTTAATGGAGATTTTCATGCTATTACGAGTGCTAATAATTTAATTAGTGCTATGATTGATAATCATATTAAACATGGAAATGAGCTAGAAATTGATTTAGAACAAATTTACTTTGAACGAACTATGGATATGAATGATCGCAGTTTACGGGAAGTATTAGTAGGACTTGGTGGAAAAGCCAATGGAGTTCAGCGAACGGATCATTTTACAATTACTGCTGCAAGTGAAATTATGGCTGTCTTTTGTTTGAGTGAAGATTTTGAGGATTTACGAAGAAGAATTGATCAAATTATTATTGCTAGAAATATTCATGATGAATTTGTACGAGTTAAGGATTTAAAAATTACTGGGGCGGTTCTTGCTCTTTTAAAAGATGCGTTTAAACCTAATTTGGTTCAAACACTCGAAGAAAATCCGGTGCTTATTCATGGTGGACCTTTTGCGAATATTGCTCCAGGTGTGAATTCCGTGCAAGCTATTAACATGGCACGAAAGATGTCTCCTCTGGTGATTAGTGAAGCCGGTTTTGGCTCTGATTTGGGGGGATTTAAGTTTTTA
>CANQXM010000034.1 GCA_947627835.1 uncultured Bacilli bacterium
CTTACTTTGCTTAAAAAGAAAAGCCTAATTTCAATTAAAATTAAACTTTTTCCTTTTCTTCAACTGTCAAACTCGGGAAATAACATACACTTTCCCCTTTCATGGATAATATATGGAAAAGAGAAAAATGAAAATAATGAAAATACCTAGATATGTTATAATGAAATAGGTGATACGATGAAACCAGAAGAAACATTCTCCTGTATGGTAAGTGCCTACTACGGCGTACGAGAAATGGATGAATATAAAACGAAAGAATTCATGCTTCAAGAAATTCAAGAAAGAATCCAAGATTTTGTAGCATTGCATCCACTAAACTGTGACATGAAAAAAGTAGCAGAAACCATTGATGCGAAAACGCCCTTAAAAACCAAACTACAAGATGCACTAATCATTCTACCGAAATTAAATAATTCTTTAGAACTGATCCTTTTAATAAAAAGAAGATTAGAACAAATGAAAGAAGAAGAATAAAACCATCTAAAATTCCCATCAATTTGATGGTTTTTCATTTGTGCTTAACAGTACTTTATTACTGGTCTCCACAAAACCTTAGGCGCCATAGACTATCTGAAGTTTTCCCATACAAAAAAGTTGGATTTTTCCAACTTCATTACAAAATTTTTTTATAAACACTTAATCTTCATTTTCTTCATCTATTTGTCTAAAATCCAATTTATAATTATCATTATTAAATTTTTCAAAAACCACACTTTCAATTCCAATTTCAGCAAGCTTCTCATATGTTAATACTTCATTTTCTTCAAGTCTTAGAACTTCTCTCAATAGCCATTGTCCGAGTTCACTATTTGGATTAGACATTAATGCCTTTCCATTATCTTGACACAATTTCATAGACATTTCTTTTCCATTTGGAAGTAATACATTAAAAGATGTATTTCTATCTGGGAAGAACCCAACATATTTGTCTCTAATTTCTTTATTAAAAGGAATATAAACTTCGTCAATACTTCTGACTCTACCACCAGCATTCCATTGGTTTAAGCCACTTTTAGGATAAACTAATTTAACGCCATTTTTTTCTGAATATAGTGGTATAATTGCAACTTCATTTTCAGTTATAGTTACTAATGAACCAATACCATTTCGTAATACTTCAAATGGATTAGTTGCAACTTCAACTGAAACACTATCAAAGTATTCAAACGTATTAAATCTTTTTTGTAATACACTTTTTGAAATATTAAAATTATATTCATGTATTCCATCAGTAAAAATTAAAGATGTATCAGAAGCACTAATTACTTTTATATTTGGAATATCAATTTTATCCATTTCTTCTTCATAAAAATGAAATCCTTTTTTATTTCTGATAACACAATGATAAATCATTTTCGACAAACCGTAAGTTGATAATGTCGATTCAATACGTTCATTTCTTAATTCAGCTATTTTTTTAATTTTATCTAATCCTTGTAAATCTGAATAGGATTTTCTTGCTTTGTTAAACTCAGCAATTTTTTGCCATGTTTTTTTATTACCTTCAGTAAAAGTTTTTATACCAATACCAATATCTCCTAATTTTGCATCAGCTGTTACACATGATCTAGCAAGATTTTCAGCACCAAAACATTCACAAAAAAGATTTTCAGGAACTCGATAGTCAAGCCATGGATCGTCACTTTCACTAAACAACAAAGATAGTGCTCCAATTAATTTTAAATTATTTTTATAATCTTGAAATTTATTTTTATCATAATTAATTATTTGCATTTTCAGTCTCCTTTATTGCGTTTAATATTTTTTCTGCAACTCTTTTTATTACATTAACTGAAACCGCATTTCCAGCTTGTTTGTAAACCCTAGAATCTACTAATTCACTTGGAATAATAAAATCATTTGGAAATCCTTGTAACATTAAGCATTCAATAGGCAACAACTTTCTTATTTTATTATAATTAGTATATATTAGTGGAACATTGTGTCCACCAGTTCCCATATTAGCCGTTAAAGTGGGACAAACTCCATTTTTATTTTCTCTTACATAAACCCTTCTATATTGATAGATGGTATTATGTTCTTTAATATTTTCATGTAATAATTTATAACATTTTTTATCTTGTTCATATAAATATTTTTTGGGGACTTCCTTATTCCAATCAACAATAGTCTCAATTGTATTTTTTAAAGGAATTTTTTTCGGCCATTTAAAATTATTATAGTCATTTTCATTAAGGAATCCAATAATAAATATTCTTTCTCTATTTTGTGGCAAATTACCATACTCACAAGTATTTAAAACTTTTGCTTTCACAAAATAACCATAATGTTCTAAAGCTTCCTTAATAACTGCAAATGTATTGCCATTATCATGAGTTTTTAAATTTTTAACATTTTCTAAAAATAATATTCTTGGTTTGTTATTATTCTCGGTCATTTCTTTTACTAATCTCATTATTTGGAAGAACATATTACCACGATCATCTTCAAATCCTTTTCTATATCCCGCTATAGAAAAAGGTTGACACGGAAATCCAGCAGATAAAACAGCAACTTTAGGTATATCTTTACCATTAATATTGCATATATCGTCAACTACTAGCTTAATATCTTTGTGATTTGCATTAAATGTGATAGCACAATATTTATCTATCTCATTTGCCCATATTGGCTGAAATCCAGCATTTTTAAATCCCAAATCTATACCACCAATTCCAGCAAATAAACTTGCCATCTTCAATCGTTTCATAATACACCTCCCTATCTCCAATTACATTATAACAATTTATAGTTAATATTTGTAGCAATTTAAGCAAAAATATTTCTTTTTTATTTTTGATATGATTTTATTAAAAAGACTGGAATAACACGTTTTAACAAAATGTAAAAAAGGAAAGACAAAAGGAAGAAGACGAAGAATGCTATCCATGCTTGAAAAGGCAAGGAAACTAAATTAAAAAAGGAAGAAGCAAAAATTATACAAAACAAAAAGTCAAAAACCAAAAAAGCAAAAAGACTGATTCGATACCAATTAAATGGACGACAAATTTGATATAAATAAACAAATCCAGTCATGGTCGTTAACAAAACAGCCAGCGTACTTGCTTCTTCATAAGAAAAAGATTGATGAAAAAGCATAATTAGTAAAATATTAAATAAAACCGTCAAAGAAACGGGCAAACTATTTTGTAAAATCTTTTTCATAAAGGATCCCGAAAGTGGTTCAAAATTAGGTTCCAAAGCAAGGAAAAAAGAAGGAATTCCAATAGTACAACCAGTAATGAGCGTAAGTTGAATTGGTACAAAGAAATACTTGGTTGAAAAAAGAATACTAATTAAAATCAGAAGAACCGTATAAATCGTTTTAACCAAAAGTAACGAAGCACTGCGTGTAATATTATGAATCGTTCTTCTTCCTTCTAATACAACTTGAATTAACGAATCAAAATTAGAATCCATAAGCACGAGTTCACTAACGTTTCGAGCAGCTTCACTACCACTTTTTAAAGTAATTCCACAATCACTTGCCTTTAAAGCCATAACATCATTGACACCATCTCCGGTCATGGCAACCGTATGTCCTTCTTTTTGCAAGCATTCTACGAGTAATTTCTTTTGATAAGGGCTCACTCTTCCAAAAATATCATACTGTGAAAAAGTACTTTCTAACTCTTCTTTTGATAAATTAGAAACATCGCATCCCTTCATGTCCGTTAAACCAATTTGTTTAGCAATTTGTAAAATTGTCTCCAAACTATCTCCAGAAATAATTTTTACTTGTACTTTCTCTTTTCGAAAATAATTTAAGACTTTCTTAGCTTCCATGCGTACTTCATCCATTAAAAGTAACAAAGCCATACACTCATAAGTCGCATCATTTTTCTTTGCCAGTGCCACAACGCGGTAATTTTGATAGTACTTTTTTACTTCTTCAAAAACTTTCGTATTCTTCTTAAAAAAGACTTCCGGTGCTCCCAAATAATAAGTACCCTCTTGAAAAGAATACATCGCATATTTCCGAGTACTCGAAAAAGGAATGTACTTTAAAAAAGTATAAGAACTCTCTCCAGGAAAACGATTTAAAATGGCTTTCATCGTTTCATTTTCACCACTGACATGATTACAAATTGCCCGAAATACTTCTTCGACATGACTAGAAGAATCAAAGCAAATTACATCTTCCACTTTTAAAGTTCCCTTCGTAAGCGTTCCCGTTTTATCAAGACAAATGACATCCACTCGTGCAAGGGTTTCCATAGAAGGAAGTTGTTGAACCAATACCTTATACTTACTAAGGCGAATGACACTCACTGCCATAACAGAACTGGTAAGTAAAATAAGTCCTTCTGGAATCATTCCAATCAAAGCAGCAACCGTTGTAAAAATGGCATCCAGTGCTTGATAATTAGAAGCTTTTAACTGTGTAAAATACATGACAATTCCAATTGGAACAATAAAATAAGAAATCCATTTCAATAATTTTTCAAACGAATCCATAATGACCGAATTGGCTTTTTTTACATATTTTGCATCCATGGTAATTTTAGATACATAATGTTCTTTTCCCACACGAAGTACTTTACATAAAGCACTGCCACTTACAATAAAACTACCACTTAAAACTTCGTCTCCCTTCTTTTTAAAAACGGGTGTACTTTCTCCCGTAATAAACGATTCATTCACTTCAATTTCTCCAGAATAAACCACCAAATCACAAACAACTTGGTTGCCAATATTTAAACGAATCATATCGTCCTTGACAAGTTCTTCTTTTAAAACTGACTGATACTTTCCATCACGTAATACCGTAACTTTCATTTCATTTAATAAATTCAATCGATCGATAATTTTTTTGGAAATAATCTCTTCCACAATACTAATAATGGCATTGATGATAACAACACCCATAAAAAGACAATTCTTAAGTCCTAAAAAAGGTCGTCCACTAAAACAACCTGCACCCAATACAGCAAGGGCAAGACATAAATTTAAAAAATTAAAATATGTAAAAAGATTACTAGTAAGAATCTGACCGATGGTTTTTGTTTTCGGTTCATAATTTTCATTCGTTAAATGTGCATCAATCCGCATCTTTACTTCTTGAGAAGAAAGTCCTACCAGTTCATTTTTAATTTCTGCTTTGGCCACAAAAATCACCACGCTAAAATTATTATACCATTAAGGAAAAAAATTATCATTGAAAAAAGAGTTTACACACCAAGTGCAAACCCTTTCTTTTTCATAATATACTTTCGTAAAAAATCGAAAGGAATGACAGTAAAACTAAGAAGCAAAACAATGAAAAACTCCGAAGCCGTTAAGCCATAAGTCCGAAATAAATCTCCTCCATAATAAAGTAGATAACACTGAACCGAAAAAATAAAGAGAATCATACCGAGAAATACCCTATTCTTTTTTAAATGTGCAAAAAGATTTAAACGATACGTTCGAGCATTAAAAGCATTGCAAACACCAATAAAAATAAATAAAGCAAAATAAGCAGTCATCAAATACTTTTCCCCGACCGAAGGTCGTATCACTTCCCGAATAATAGGAGCTTTTAAAAAGAAAATACACAAGAATGCAGAATAAAGACCTGTAATAATCACTTGACTATACATATAAAAATTCATAATCGGTTCATTTTTCTTTTTTGGTTTCTCCATCATCGTTTCCAAAAGAGCGGGTTCAAAAGAAAACGCCAGTCCTGCAAAAGTATCCATAATCATATTAATCCATAACATTTGAATAATGGTAATCGGTGTATTAACGCCAATAAAAGGTCCAACAATAGATAAAAATAAAGCACACATATTGCAAGTAAGTTGATAAATAATAAATTTGCGAATACTTTTAAAAATGGTTCTTCCATATAAAATTGCTTGACTAATCGATAAAATATTATCATCCAAAATGACAATGTCACTTGCTTCTTTACTAACTTCCGTTCCACTTCCCATTGCAAAGCCAACGTCTGCTCGTTTTAAAGCCGGCGCATCATTCACCCCATCTCCGGTCATCCCAACCACTTGATCCATATTTTGTAATATTTTTACCAATCGACTTTTATCATGGGGAAGTGCTCGTGCAACCACACGAAGCCGGGGAATAAACTTTTCAATTTCTTCATCTGTGTAATGACTAAGTTCTTGACTGGTTAAAATTAAATCCGAAGCATTCTTTAAAAGTCCACTTTCCTTAGCAATCACGCGTGCCGTATCGGGGTGATCACCAGTAATCATAATCACTTCAATTCCAGCATTTTGAATCAGTGAAATTCCTTTCTTAGCTTCTAAACGAAGTTCATCACGCACGGAAACGAAAGAAACAAAAACCAATTTGGCATCTTCCTTTAAATCCTCATCTTCATCGGAATAACATAAAATAAGCACCCGACTTCCCGCTTGCGTAAGTTTCCTAATAAATTCTTCCATCTTTCTTTGATCAAACAAAACCCGTTTTTCTCCAGATTCATTTAAATAACTCGTACAATAAGGAAGTAATTGTTCTGCTGCTCCCTTATAATAAGTTCTTTTCTTGGTATGTTCCATCACTGTAACCGCTGAATACTTTTTCTTACTATCAAAACAAACGCGATGAAGCACTTGACAGGCATCTACATTCGCAGTAAAAAAAGAAAGAAAAGCACGATCCGTTGAGTTTCCTCCCAAAATCTCATGAGAAGAAGACCACATGGCATCATTGTTCCACGTCATCGCTTGCTTGACAATTTCATAATAAGCAGAAACATTTTGTAACATTCCCTCATTTTTAAAACACCGCAAGGAATGATCATAAATTCCCGTAACCTCTAGTTTCCCTTTCGTAAGTGTTCCCGTTTTATCCGTAAGAAGATAATTGATATTGCCAGTAGTTTCAATCCCCGTCATCTTTCGTACCAACACATTACTTTTTAACATTCGCTTCATGTTGCTAGATAAAACCAAAGTAATCATCATCGGTAGTCCTTCTGGGACCGCTACAACAATAATTGTTACACAAAGAGTTAAAGCATAAATCAGCGTGTCAATCATAAATGGCACATCCCGAATCGTCGAAAGGATATCTGCAAGAACAAAATGATTTTGTAAAACAATCACTGAAAAAAGATAAGAAAAAAAGACTAAAAAAGCCCCAATATAACCAATGCGACTGATAATGCGAGCAAGCCCACGCAAACGAATACGTAGTGGACTTTCCACTTTAGGCTCCTGCACTTCCCGCGCAAGATTTCCATAAAAAGTTGCATCGCCGACTTTTAAAGTAACCATCTTCCCCATTCCACTCATTACAACCGTTCCTCGGTATACTTTATTTTCTTCTTTGATTTCACTATGAAGAGAACTTTCCTTAACCACTTCTTTACTTTCTCCATTTAAAGCCGATTCATCAACCTGAATACTTCCCTCAATCATCGATCCATCCGCCGGTATTTTATCTCCAGTTTGTAAGTAAATTACATCACCAACGACAACTTCATCCAAACGAATCTCTTTTTTCTTACCACTTCGAATCACTTTGACAAACATCTGACTGGCTTCTTCTTGCAACCTTTGAAAAGCGGCTTCACTGCCATATTCACTAATCGTTGAAATAAACGTTGCTAAAAAAACAGCAATAAAAATCCCTAACGTTTCATAAAAATCAAAATCTCGAAACAAAAAAACAATTTTAATGGCTAAAGCAACCAATAAAATTTTAATAATTGGATCGCCCAAACTTTCGAGTAAAAGTTTCCAGAAACTATTTTTCTTTACTTGACTAATTTGATTACTGCCATACTTTTTTCTTAAAAAGACAACATCTTCTTCTTTGACCCCTTCAAATTTCATTGTGTGCCGTTTCCTCCTCCCTAAATCATATGAAGGAAAAAGAAATTTAGCACGATTTTAAACACAAAAAAAGGCGAAAAAAAAACATCAAAATGATGTTTTATACATGATAGATTTTTGCTTTTTTACGAGTAGCAAAATATAATGCTCCAGCAAGTCCAATTCCACCTAAAACGACAACATAAGGAACAAAACTTCCGGTAGTTGGGTTTTCAGGAACACACTCTTGATCATATTCAGCCTTAGAGCACTCTTTTCCATCAGCACAGTAATAAGTTTTATCTTCTACACGACATTTTGGCGTTTCAGTAGGTGTTGTTGGAGTCGTTGTTTGAGATGCAGATAACTGAATACTACATTCTTGTGCTTGATTATTAACTGTATAAGTAACTTTAGCTACTAACACACGATTTGGTGCAGCAAGTCCCGTACGATTAGAGAATTTAAAAGTAACCGTATTTCCACTTTGTTCTGGAATTGCAGATTGACTCCATCCATTCATCATTGAAATTCTACTATAAGTCATATTGGTAAGAGTGGCTGTAACATCAAAGGAATCAACCGTACCACTTGTAACTGAAATACCAATATAACAAGTAGCTGTACGATTATCTGCACTCTTTGGACAAACAATAGAACCTCCATTTAACGTTGTACTTTGCATATTCTCATCAGCAGAACCAAATACAGTTCCAGAATAAGCAGCATGAACAACCATTGGGAAAAATACAAATACCGCAAGTACTAGCCCTAACACTTTCTTTTTCATAACAAACTTAACCTCTTTTCAATTTATAAAATTATTATGCTCTCATTATACCATAAAAATACTTCTTTTCCATACTTTTTTTATTTTTTTACATATTAATTCGTAAATTATGTTATGATAAAAATAACAAAAGATGAAAAAAGGTGGTGAAACATGAAAAAAGTACTCATTAGTATGGATAACAATAACTTGAAACTATCCTATAAAAACCACCGAAAAATGAGAGAAGATCTGATTAACACCAACATTATTAGTGATAATGAACTCATCTTCGGCATCGATTATCTAACCAATAACCAAAAAATTGTCTCTCTATTTTTAAAAGAATTATGTGAAATGAAACACCTAACCCGTGTCATCTTTGACAATAACGATTTAACCTTTTTTATGTTACCTTTTTTCAAAAACATCAGTGCCATCACAGCAGTAGAAATCAAAAGTGATGAAACCATTACTTATGCAATTTGTGAACGCTTAATTGAATCAAACTACATCAAACAATTAAATTGCTACAATATCCCCTCTTTTATGATTGAAATGCTCGATCGGGAATTCATCAAAGTAGAAACACGAAGCGAATTTTTCTATATTTCCAATTTCATGCAAGAAAATAATTTAATTCAATATTCCAAAATTTATTACAAAACCAATGTCCGCATTACCCTTCCGATGTCCGAAGAAGATAAAAACGACTTTGTAATATTTGCCAAAATCAATCGGTATTTAAAAAATATTCGTGTAAATAAAATGGAAGAAAAAGACATTCTCTTCTTACTGACTACGTTAAAAGAAAATCATCTAAAAAATGTTCATATTGCAATTCCAGGAAATCTCGTCGATGCCAAAATTGCCGAACAATTAAAAGAAATCAATAAAACTTGGAAAAAAGCACATTTAAAATGTACCATCAATTATTCAGATGACTACATTAAAGACAATATTTTTAAACAAATGATTATTAATACCATGAAAATTTGTGGATTGATTATTTTAGTGTTAGCAGGATCTATCATCGCTTACGTAGGAACAAGAAACTACATTTCATTAAAAAAAGTAAATGCCATTCAAGAAGAAGTCAAAAATGTGATCGAACAAAATACAATGAGTGGTACAGTCCATATTGAAAATGATAATCATATTATCAAAAATGAATACATTGCTTCTCTTCTAACCATGAATGAAGATGTGGTGGGTTGGTTAAAAGTAAATAACACCGAAATTGACTACGCAGTAGTAAAATCTACGGATAATGATTATTACTTAAATCATAATTTAAATAAAAAATATGACATCAATGGCTGGATTTATATGGATTATCGAAACAACATAGAAGAATTAAACAAAAACACCATTATTTACGGCCATAACATGTATTATAGTGGCATTATGTTTGGTTCCTTACATAAAGTAACCCAAAAAGATTGGTACGAGAACCAAGAAAACCTAATCATTTCCTTTAACACCATGTATGAAACCATGAACTGGCAAATTTTCTCAATCTATCGTGTAAATAAAACGTCTGATTACTTAATTACTGACTTTGCTAGTGACAATGATTTCCAAGAATACATTAACTTAGTAAAAGGAAGAAGCAAAGTAGATTTCGGCATAGATGTTACCGTAAAAGACCATATCTTAACCCTCTCTACCTGTACCGGAGAAAACCAACGTCTTGTCGTTCATGCCAAACTAATGGAAGAATAAATCTACATAATCTGAACGTACTTGGAAATTTCTTCAACATTTTTCTGAAGTCGTTCATCATTAGGAAGCCGTACCAAGGCTTCTTTTGCATATAAATAAGATTCATCATAAAATCCCAGTTGAAAAGCTGCAAAGGATAACAAATCATACACTTTTTCATTCCATGCAAAATCTTCATTAATATAACTATCACTTGGTTTTGAAATTAATAAGGCTTGTTTTAAATAAAAATAAACATCGAAATAGCGTTGTTCGTAATAACATAAATAAGCAAGTTCTACATATCCTTCTCGTAAATAAGGGGCTTCTTTAATAGCTTTCTCATACCAATAAAAAGCTTCTTCTAAGAAACCCAGATGAGCATACGAACGAGCCATAAACCGCATAGAGGCACACCGTTCATCCTTCCAAGTAGCACTTTTCAATTTTAAATGACGATGAAGCGTAGCAATTGCTTCTTGCCACCTTCCATAAAACATATACTCTCTTCCCAAATAATGCATGTTGCGATCATCTTCTGGATCTTCTTGAATACTAAGTTCCAAAAGTGGAAGATAACTACTGCGTGATTTAAAAACATCTGGATAATGATTTAAAACAATCTCATCCGTTTGATATTCCTTTTGAAGAGTGAAAAGAGGTACTAAAACTTCATGAACGGGATGTTTCCAAACAAACCCATGTCGACTATGAATTTTATTAATATGAAACGTTGTCGTTGCTCGACCATTCTCATCAAATCGCCAATGATATAAATATCGCAAGCGATTGATTTTTTTCTCTTGCCATATTTTCTCTAACTTTTCTCGCCAACCACTTTCAAACACTTCATCTAAATCCGTACAAACACAAATATCCACATCTTCGGGAACCAAAGAAAGAGATGCATTACGTGCTTCATCAAATCGCCAGGGATCAATAACTTTAGAAGAGACATGGACCCCTTCTTTTTCTAAAAGAGAAACCGTTTGATCACTCGATCCGGTATCCAAAACATAAATGTCATCAGCTTCTTTCATGGAAGAAACAAATCGCTTGACAAACTTTTCTTCATTCTTACTAATCGCATAAACAACGACTTTTAACTTTTTCATAAAAACACCTAATATAATATATGAAAAAAAAAAAGACTTACCACTTGGTAAGTCTACGATTAACGATTAATACAAGAAAATCCTTGACCTAAATTAAATTGACTTAATTCTTCATAAGTTGTTGGGAATGGATTGACATTAAACTCTACAGCCAATTGTTGATCCGTTAAAACACTGGTTACAGTAATTTCAAACTCTAAATCATCGAAAACAACAGCCCCAACCATACCATTAATTCCAGTTGTTGGTGTATAAGCTTCTTTAACTTTTAAATAATCATCTTTTTCATCAAAAGTATAAACAACTGTTTTTTCTGTTCTAGCCACTTCATCATTCATATTAATTCCATAATTATAAGAAGTAGTAGATAACGCATTTAAATCCGTATCTTGAACCGGGGTCATCGTACAATTTGTATAACGAACTGGAGCAAGTGAAGAAACCGTTAAATGAAGGGTTACATTCGTTTGATTATCATAATCATCAGAAGCAATTAAATCAATGGTATAAGTTCCTTCTGTTGCTGCAAGATTACTTAAATTAAGCGTTTTATCAACAAGTTCATAACTACATTCAGTAAAATCATTACATGCAACAATAAAATCATCAATTGTAATTAATGAATTTGGAACAACCATAACATCTTGAACTACCACTTCTGGAGCTGTAGTATCACGCATCGCAATAGTTCCCGTTTGTTGCATAGTACCACAAGTTACAGTATAACTATATGTATTCATCTTCGTTGTATCTACAGAAGAAGTATCCACTTTACATGTACTGACATCAAATCCAGTAATCGTTGCATATTCACTAACATCCGTTGGAAGTTCATCACCAAGTTCAAAGAAAAGTTGATTCGTTACAATATTTCCAGCTGGTTTAGAAGGTGTACTTCCATTTAAAACGAAATAAACGCCACTACCAACCGCACAAACTAAAACCGCAACAAGAACAATAATCATTGGCTTAGATAACTTAATACTAGCTTTTTTCTTGCCACCATCTCCTGCAGGAGGTGGAGTTGGAACAGCTCCAAAATTGCCATTTGGTACATTTGGTGTAATCGTATTATTTGGCATTCCCATATTTGGAGATGCATTAAACATATTATTCGGAATATTTTGATTCAAATCCAAAGTAGGTCCCATTGGGTTTACCGGTGCACTATCCGCTCCCAAAGGATTCGCTGCTCCCATATTATTTGGGTCCATAGAAGCCATAATAGGTGCAGTTTGAGCTGGTTCACTTGG
>CANQXM010000035.1 GCA_947627835.1 uncultured Bacilli bacterium
CTTCCAATAATGATTGGTGTTAATGTAATTTCTTTTCCGGTAATGACAAAGGCTTTACTTTCTTTTAAGGTGATTAATTTACTTGGAATGACATTGATGCATGATTTTAAATTCTTTTCTTCATTGGCAACACAAATTTCTACCGGTGATGTACTTTCTTTTTTGGCTTTGATGATACCATTTTGGGTTACTGAGATGCTTTCTTGATCGGATGAAGTCCACGTAAGTTTTTGATAATACGCATCGATATTATCGATTTTCGCATTTAATTTTACTTCTTGGTTCACTCCTATTCGATAGTTGTTGCTATCTTGTACTAACGAACTTGGTTCTTCAATTGATAACGTATTAATGTATTCACTTGAAGTATCCATTTGCGTCGTTTCAAAGACGGTTCGGTAGGTATAGCTTGTTGTTCTACTGTTGCTGGTATCCGTGATATTTTCTAATGTCACTTCATAGACTTGGCCTTTTTGTGGAACAATACTACTATCGTAGAAGTATAATTTATTTTCTTGAATGGCAGAGCCGCTAGTCCAAATAACTAATTTATGACTCGAAGAAGTATCATTTTTGGTAAAGTTCCATTCTTCATTGGTGTTTAAGCATTTTACTTTTACGGTGGTATCTTCGGTTAATTTATATTTGGATAGGAATTGGGTGGTCCATTCAAATCTTTTACTATTTAAGGTTTCTAAAAAAGTAACTCCTTTGGCCGGCCAGGCAGTCACAAAGACATCATGACTATTGGTTTCTCGGAAAGCTAACGCATTAAATAATTTATTTTCTGCCACAGTAACGGCATAACCAACTTTTTTGTAAAGTGGACTTAATATTTTATACCGGTGGTCGAAGTCATGAGCATCGGCTTCGGTACTTTCATCTAAGTAGGATTTGATATTTTGTTTAATGGTACTTACACTTAATGCTGAACTATTTAGTCTTCCAACGTTAAAGCCAGGCATTACTTCACCCCAGGCAAGAGCCCGATGGCAAAATTCTTCATCTACTCCATCCGGACAAGTTGGAGCAACCGATAATTCTGGTAAAATATTTTTGGTCGAACGATATCCTAAAATGGTTGTCAAGTGTTGTGCGATATCCATGAGTTCTTCATCGTATTCCAGTGTAGGAAGTCCGGCGGCAATTCGAATAGCATTTAAATAAGCAATGGTTGCTTGCTCCACTTTTTCACTTAAACTTCCTGCAACTAAACTACCTGGAACGGTATAAGCTGGATTGATGGTATAAAAGTTATTTCCTATTTGACTAAATAAGGTTTCTGCTTGCTCCATTGCACTGCGACCTTGGGTGAGTTTTTCATTTTCTTCTTCATTATAGGAAATGGTATTTCCTCGGTCGAAAAAGTCTTCTGCAACGGTCATTAAGAAAAGAATTTTTCGGTCTATATCATAATCAAATATGGCAATATTTTTCTTTCCGAATGTCGTACTCTTTACATTTTTCGCATAGTAAGCAAACGAAAAAGGATTTAATGTATAGGTACTTTCCGTTAATTCTTTACTTGATTGGGTTGTAATGGCTGTCTTTTTTTGATTTTCAGTATCATTTGCAAATTCTCGAAGCGAATAAGAAAATTCTTTCATTTGTTCGTTAATATAAAAGTAATCTTCATTAAATACTAATTTTTCATCATTTCCTAGTTTATGACGATATGCATTAAAAGCAATGATGGCATGGCTTACGATATCTTTTAGCGATTTTGTTGGATCTTTTTGATAGTTTTCTACAAACATCTTTTTAACGCCGGAATAACTCTTATATTCTACATCCGGATTTTGAAAATTATAGAGCATTACCCCGGTGATTTTGTCATCATTATTTAAAAACATTCCATATTTGTTATAAAAAGTCCGAATGTCATAGGGATCATCATACTTATAGTTTGGTGTTTGAAAACTTTCATCCACGGAACCATACGCTAGAATTTTCCCTGAGGTACTCGTTTCTACATAGAAGTAATTGGTATAATTTTCATCTGTGTAAAAAGTATAGGCTTTTCCACCAAATACCGAATCGGTTTCTAATTTGGGTTCTCCCAATTTTTCCTTGATTTCATCTATGGTGGTATCGGTTGTTACAGTTAGTTTATTACTACTTCCAATAGTCATTAATTCGGTTGCTGCAAATCCTTTTGGAATTCCTATAAAGCAAGTTAAAAGAAGCAATAATAAAAACCATTTTGTGTTTTTTCTTTTCATAAATTCCTCTTTCCTTATCTATGAAATATAGTATTTCATAATTGCTTCTTTTTGAGGTTTTATAACACTAATTTTTCAAGAAAAAAAGAATTGATTTTTTCATCAATTCTCTATTTTAAATTTGCTAAAAGTTCATCTTTTTTCATGGTGCTATAACCTTTGATGCCTTTTTCTTTTGCTACTTTTTTTAAATCTGCTAAGCTTAATTTTGAATAGTCTTCTTTGGTTTCTTTTGCTGGGCTTTTTACTTCTTTTTCTTCTTTTTTAACTTCTACTTTCTTAGTAGCTTTTTTACCAGACTTTAAAGCTTCTTTGGCAACTTTTACAAGTTCTTTAAATGCATCCATGTTATCAATTGCAAGTTCTGAAAGCATCTTACGATTTACTTCTACCCCAGCGATTGATAAACCATTCATGAATTTTGAATAACTGATATCATTCATTCTACAAGCTGCATTGATTCTGGTAATCCAAAGTTTTCTAAAGTTTCTTTTATTTTGTTTACGGTCACGGTAAGCATAAACCCCACTATGGAATAGTTGTTCTTGTGCGGTTTTATAAAGCCGATGTTTTGATCCAAAATAACCTTTTGCTTGCTTTAATACTTTACGACGTCTGTTTTTTGAGACGTTTCCACCTTTAACTCTTGCCATTGTTACACCACCTTACTAGATGACAGATTTTAATCTGTCTGCTACTCCTTTGTTTAATACTCCCTTATTTCTTCTTTGACGAACTTGCTTTGCGCTATCTTTATTGGTTTTATGATTTCCATTTGATAGTTTATAAGTAATTGTTCCATTTTTCTTTTTGTTTAATACTTTACTACTTGCTTTATGTGTTTTTTGTTTTGCACCTTTTGCCATTTAACTTCCTTCTTTCTTTTTTATTTTTTGGGTGCGAGAAGCATATACATGACACGGCCTTCTAATTTTGGCGCCGTTTCAATGGTACTTACTTCACTTAATTTATCAGCAAATTTATCTAATACTTCACGTCCTAATTCCGTATGAGCCATTTGTCTTCCTTTAAAACGAATTTGGGCTTTAATTTTATGGCCTTTTTGTAAGTATTCTTGAGCGTTTCTTACACGCGTTTCAAAGTCATGAACATCGATGACGACCGATAAGCGATATTCTTTAATATCTTTGTTGGTTTCTCTTTGT
The DNA here is from genome assembly GCA_947627835.1 of uncultured Bacilli bacterium. Classification (GTDB taxonomy): domain Bacteria; phylum Bacillota_I; class Bacilli_A; order RF39; family UBA660; genus MGBC162267. Next base: position 3,389 of record CANQXM010000035.1, read on the forward strand.
TTTTTTTGGGCTTCTTTTAATTTTTTCTGTTTTTCATATTTGTATTTGTTGTAGTCCATAATCTTTCCAACTGCTGGGGTACTCGTTCCACTCATGAGAACCAAATCTAATCCTGCATAGGTTGCTAGGGTTAAGGCATCTTCTCTTGATTTAATTCCCATTTGTTCTCCGTTTGGTCCGATTACCATCAATTCGCTTACTTTAATCTCATCATTTACTTTTAGGTCGTTTTTATTATTTGCCAACTATTTGCACCTCCAACCATGAAAAAAGGCAGATTTTCATCCACCTATTCCAACATTTTATGGCTGTTTACCTATGTATATTTTACATCAGGTGAATGGTGGATCCATTGCTTTCCTTTTTCATAACGATATTCATTATAAGCAAAAACTATTCCTTTGTCAAGCAGGAGTTTTGACTCTTTCTTTTTTCTGCTGACGATATAGTAAAATTCGGTACATAATTAATAATAAGATTCCGACAATGGTAAAGGCTGAACCAGAGATTAAAAAGGAATTTTGAATTTCTTTGGCAGATTTTGGCAGAATATTTAAAATCGGTTCAATGTCTTTCATTTTTAAAATAGCAAAGGTAATTAATAGAACCATTCCATTAAAAATGCTAATTCCACCCAGTGAAAATAAGGCTTCTCTTTTTAACCAAATGGCAAGGATTAAAATTAAGATGGCAGCAAGGGCCAGTACACTATAATAAAGGGTATTATCCAGAATGATTTGGAGTTTTTGGAGAATTTGTAAATTGCTATGAATGACTTTTAGAAAATCGCTCACTTTCTCTGCAAATTCTTCTACCATATTTTTGATCTTGTCTATGGAAATATCCGTTCCAAAGGCTTCATTATATTTTTCAATCCCTTTATTTAGAAGCGTTTCAATTTTTTCAACCGGAATACTTGGAAGTTCTTCTCCATTTAAGGCCGTTGTGATAAATTTTTCTGTATATTCTTTAATAATTTCTTGATGTTCGTTATTTTCTATGGCTTTATCAATCACACCGGTCGGAATTTCATAATCATTTAAAAATTTATCTAATACTTGGTGAACATTTTCGGAATTTAGTTCACTTTTGACTTGTTCGATGCTTTCTTTATCAATGGCTGCAGAAGCTTCTTCAATAAATATTCCACGGATGATGGTTAAAAATGAGACCACTACTAAACTTAAAAATAATAATACACTTAAAACGGTTTTAATAATTCTTTTACACATAGGTTTCCTCTCTTTTCTATAAACGACGGCCTTTATAAATGATTACTGCTACAAAAAAGGTAATTAAATAAAATAGGATATTGAAAATTACTTTTATGAATAAGGCCACGTAATTTGGATATTCATCTTTCTTTTTTCTCTTTCTTGCCATCATTTTTCCTTCTTTTTTCTTTATTATATCACAAAGAAGATATGCTTAGATATCTTCTTTTAATTGGTCTAGTATTTGACGGATTCCTTTGTATGGTAATAAGGCACAATTTTTGCGATTATTTTGTTTATAGATCTCGTTAAAGGCCAAAGCACTTTCTAAGATGTTTTCATCGTAGGGCTTTTCTTCTACCATTCGTTCAAAGTTTTCGATGTATTCATACGCTTCTTGGATGGTTTTACCAATTAGATTCGTAATCATCATGGAACAAGATGCCGTACTAATCGCACAGGCTTCTCCATCAAAAGCGATATCTTTGATTTTTTTATCTTCTACTTTGACATAAATGTCTAGGTTGTCAATGCACGATGCGTTATTGGTATTCACTTTTTGATAAGTTTCATCAATTTCTTTTCCTTTATTTCTTGGATTTTGATAATGTTCCATGATGAGTTCACGGCGAATATTTTCATCCATTTATAACATCTCTTTCCATATTTTTTCTTTATCTTTTAATAGTTCTACTAAAGCATCGACTTCTTCTTCATTATTATAAAAATATAAACTTACTCGACAAGTATTGGTTACTCCCACTTCTTTTTTTAGAATTTTGGCACAGTGGTTGCCAGCACGAATACAAACGTTATATTTATTTAAATAGTAAGCAACATCTTGACTAAAGATGCCCTCCACATTAAATGCTACAATGCCACTATCACTTTCGAGATTAATGATATCAATATGGGGAATTGTCAGTAATTTATCCACTAAATATTTACGAAGATTTTGTTCGTATTCTCGAATTTTATCCATGCCAATTTTATTTAAATAATCAATGGCTGCACCAAGACCGATGACTCCTGCAATATTGGGTGTTCCTGCCTCAAGTCTGGTAGGTAGTTCTTTTAAATATACTTCATCGACGGAATCAAACGATTCATTCATGCCTCCTCCTAAGTTGATGGGTTCTAGCTGTTCTAAGAATTCTTTTCTTCCATAAAGAACGCCGACACCGGTTGGTCCACACATTTTATGAGCTGAGAAAGTTAAGAAGTCAGCTCCTAAATCTTGAACGTCGGTCTTTTTATGAGCGACGCTTTGGGCGCCATCTACTACTACAAAGATATTATGTTCATGCGCGTAGGTGCAAATTTCTTTGATGGGACGAATATCACCGATGACATTGGTAATTTGAGCAAGGGCAATAACACGTGTATTGGGAGTAATGCCTTTTTTGACATTCTCAAGGGTTACATAGTGACTATCATCTAGTGGAATATATTTTACTTTGCAACCATATTTTTTGGATAAGCGAAACCAAGGTAAAACATTGGATGCATGCTCGCTTTGAGTAATTAATATTTCATCATCTTTTTCGATAATGTTTTCAAAAAAACCACGAGCGATCATATTTAAGGATTCGGTATCCCCACTCGTAAAAATAATTTCTTCTTTTTCTTTGGCATTAATAAATTTTCTTACTTTTTCTCTGGTATTTTCATACATTTCATCTACATGGAAGGAAATATCATAATCTCCTCGATGAGCATTTGCTGAGTAATTTGTATAGTAATCGGTAATGGCATCAATCACGCTTTGTGGTTTTAATGTGGTGGCGCCATTATCTAAATAAATAATGTCTTTTTGAAGCATTGGAAAATCTTCTCTATTCATACTTCACCTCCTAATTTTGGGTTTTATTTAAAAAGCCATTTTTGATTAATTCTATGCTTGTTTCTCTTGAAATTCCTTTACTTGCTAGATAAAAAATTTCTTCTTCATCGATACATTTCATCGTCGCATTATGTTTGGCATTGATTTTATTGCTATCGACGATTAGTTCTGGTAAAAAAATCATCGTATTTGGGTATAGAATTAAACCTTTTAGTTCTTCTTCAAATTGGTTATCTTGGGTATCTTTTTTTATGTATCCGGTACTTTTGATTTGACAAGTACTTGCTTTTACATTTACGGCATGAATTTGTAAATGACTTTCGTTTTCATTTCCTAATAATTTGTTTTCTAAATTTAGTTTTGTATTTTCTTCTAGTTCTAGGTACCAGCTCAAATCCAATTTGGTATGGTTATTTTCTAGAATGATAATGGTTACATTTTGAGGAAAATGGGTTGTGTGTTCGATCCAGATTAAGGATGCATCATCTTCTAATTCAATTGTAATTTGGTTATTTTCCTCACACGTAAGGCCTTCGATTTTATTTTTTCCGTTTAGATGAACATGACTATCTTTGGTGATCCATAAGGTTCCTTCAAAATTGGTAAGACTTGTTATTGGTTCATCTATTTTCATTGTATTCATCCTTTTCTTCTTCACTTAATTTCTTTGTCCCAATTGTTTCTTCATAGCCATTTTTTTCGATGATTGTTGCTAATTCCGCGGTTCCTGTTTTGATAATTTTTCCATCGTGTAAAATGTGAACAAAATCCGGTTTGATAATATCTAGTAATTGGGTATGATGGGTAATGATTAAAATACTTGGATGATATTCTTTATAGTAATCCATAATGGAACTTGCCACTGTTTTTAAGGCATCCACATCTAATCCGGAGTCAATTTCATCTAATATAAGAAAGGAAGGATTTAACATCCACATATGAAAGAGTTCGTTTTTCTTTCTTTCTCCTCCACTCATGCCATCATTGATTGCGCGATGAACGAAACTTTTTGGTAAATGAATGCGAGCGCAGATCTCATTACATTTTTTATTAAAAGCAAAAATATCGATTTTTTCGCCATTTACAGTTAGTGCCATACGCAACATTTCGGCATTGGTTACCCCTTCAATGGCTGGTGGATTTTGACTGATATAAAATACTTTTCTGCGACTGATATCGGTGGTCGATAACTGGGTCATATCTTCCCCGTTTAGCTTACAAGTTCCTCCTGTAAAAGTATATCCTGGACTTTTCATGAGTGCTTTACATAACGTACTTTTTCCGACTCCATTTGGACCCATGATGGCATGAATTTCTCCATCTTGGATGGTTAAGGATAAGTCTTTGATAATTTTTTTCTCTTCTACACAGATTTCTACGTGTTTCATTTCTAACATAAAACGTCACCAAACTTATTGTAACACAGTCACTTTACGGTTTCTATGTTTTTCCAAACAAAAAAATTAGAGATTGCTCTAATTTTAAGATGCGACTTCAATTAAGTCAAGTTTTTGTAATACGTCTTTGGTTTTCATTTGAAAGTCTTCCCATTTTAGTTCTTCTAAAGTAATTGGTATTTCATGAGAGCCTTCTAAACGAATGAGTTTGATATTATTCATTAAATCTTTTTGGAAGATATCAAGGGTTAAACGAACATTTTCTTTTGGGATAGCAGCAATATTTTTTAAAATGTCTTCGACGTGACCAAAATCTTTAATTAGTGTTGTTGCCATCTTCGGTCCTACTCTTGGAATTCCTGCTATATGACTTGAATCATCCCCTACTAAAGCTTTGTAATCAGCAAAGTACTCTGGTTTAATCTTCCATTTTGCTAGTACTTTTTCTGGGGTATACAAAGAAGAACTTTTGCCTTTATAAGTTAGTAAAGAAACATGATTACTTACTAATTCAATAAAATCATAATCCCACGAAGAAATGACAATTTCACTATTTTTTTCGTATCTTTTTACATATTCTTTCATGTAATCATTAATTTTATATTCTTTTTTGGTTTCAAAAAAAGCAATGTGTAATTCTTCTAAAACTCTTTTAATATCTTCTAAGATTTCATAAGGATTTTTTTCTTCTTCGGGTTCTTCCATAAAGCATTTGCGATAAAAATTCATTTTATGATCGAGGGTATGTGCTCCATCAAAGATGACTAGAATGTGAGTGGGATGAATCATTTCACTCATATTTAAAATGGCTTTGGTAAATCCCCAAACACCTTCAATATTTTGACCGTTTTTTCCAGTTATTTTGGCAGGCATTCCATAAAACATTTGAAAAAGGAGATTTTGTCCGTCAATCAGTAATAATTTATTTTGCATGGGTATCTCCTTTCTAATTAAATTTATATATTTTTTGAGCGATATGATATCCTGGAACCGCAATAAAACGTGGAAGACATGCTAGGGTTGCCAAAGACTGATATCGCAATTTTCGATATAATTTTTTATCATATTTTTTTAAGTCTTTCCAAAGTGCGTGATTTTTTTCTTTACTTTCTTTGGTATTTTCAATTTTTAATAAAATGGTACAAATACACATCATAATGGCAAGATAATGAAGTTGATAGGTGCATAAACGTTTTTGTTCTTTTTGATATTTTAAAGGGCTTCCAAACTCAATCATGGTTTTGGTGACCCGAATTTGTTGGTCGATGCGTTTAATCATGACACTTTCATTGACAGATTGATCTTCTCTACCAATAAAATAGCGATAAAAATTCGTATTCATATAATACATCGTCTTTACTTGTAAAAGTGGATAATAAACATAGATATTGTCAACATAGAATGTGTGTTCTGGAAGTTTTAGTTTGGTACTTTTTAAGAAATCTGTCCGATAAAAAACGGAATGCATGAGAAGATATTCACCGATTTTAAATTTTTGGGTATCTTCCCAAGTAAAAATTTGATTTTCTGGAAGATTTTTGTAAGAGATAACACGTTCTTCGCCTTCTTTTTCATATACATAATTGGCAATTAACATGTCTACACAAGTATCTTTTTTTTGAAATTCTTTGATTTTTTTAAGAATCTTTTGTAAGGATTCCGGATCGGCCCAGTCATCACTGTCTACTACTTTATAATAAAGTCCCGTAGCAAGTTCTAAGCCTTTATTTACTCCGGAACCATGTCCCCCATTTTCTTTATCAACGGCTTTGACAATTTTCGGATATTTTTTTTCATATTCTTTGGCAATTTTTAGCGTTTTATCTTTACTTCCATCATTAATGATAATAATTTCTACTTCATCTTTGCCCGTTAATAACGTATCAATGCAATGAGCCATGTATTCTTCAGAATTATAACAAGGAATCGCAAAACTAATTAATTTCAAACGTAACACACCCTTTCTTCTAATTATAAAAGAAGAGAATGCTTTGTGCAATATTATTTCCAATTGTTTCACGATTTTCGACAATCCACTTGGCATCTTCACTATTATCATGGTAAGCTACTTCGATTAAAGCTCCACAATTAATGTAGTTATCATTTACTTCTCCCAAGGAACCATATGCGTATTTGATTCCCCGATTTGTATAGGCTTCATTTTTAGCAGGATATATCTCGTATAAGTTTTCGTATATTTGGGTAGCAATAGAAAGAGATTTACTGGTTGGATCATCGATGTAGATTTCAATTCCACGTGCTTCTTGAGTGGTAGAGGCATTGGAGTGGATTGCAAAATGGAAATCACTTTTTACATATCTACTTTCTTGTAACCATTCGTTAATGTTTCCCGTATAGTGATTTTTGTAAACGATGACGCCATTTTCTTTTAGTTTGTTTTCAATGACGCTTGCTAGTAAATTCATCTCGTGCATTTCATTTGTGTACCCGACACTCCGGACACCATAATTTAAGTATTGATTGGATGGACTTAAATAGATGACGGGGGTTTTCTTGCCAATATGGAAATTGTAGGTATTTACTTCACTATCATAACGATTTTGACTGACGGCATAGGTTTTTAGTGTCATATCTTCGGTGATAGTAAGCGGTTCTCGGTATTTTTCACTTTGAGGAGTTGGTGTGGTTCCATCTAAGGTGTAGTAAATGGTTGCATCTTGGGTTCTTGAATGTAAAAAGACTTGCTTATTTGCTTCGATATAATCCGGATTATGAGAAACACTTACCGGAGAAGTATTTTCTTTTTTGCCAACATAAGTTTTGATACTATCCTGTTCGGCAATTTCTTGATAATGATTATACGTTGCTTCTAGGGTAAAGGTATAGTTTTTTTCTTCATTTAAATTTTCAGCAGGAATCGTATAATTTTTGGTATCAGGAGAAATTGCAATGGTATTTTTTAAGGCATCTTCTTCATAAATATATAAATTCCATTCGGTTGCATTTTCTCCTCCCTGAATGGTTAGTTTGATGTCATTCCAACGAGTGCTGGTATCTTTTACCGGAGAGTCTAGGTGAATTTTTCCGACTTGCGGAGTATTAACATAAAAATTGTAAGAATGAAGTAAGGTATGATCTTCCTTATATAATTTAGCTGTAATGCGTCCGGCGTAACTATCAATATTTTCAAAAGGAATAAAGATATTATCGGAAGTAATTTTTTTTTCAAAAATTGTTTGGTTTAAATATTCTAATTCTACTTGATAGGTTTTATTTTCTTGATAACCAGATAAAAATAAATTTAAGCCGGTTTTGGTGTTTAAATAACGCGAGTTCATATTGACAAAACTTGGTTCATCCCAGTGATAGATAAATTTTTCATCGGCCATTTTTTGCGTTTTATTTTTATTTTCAGCAAGGACTTGAAATTCTAAATCATCCCCATAGCTCGCAATCATATTTTTAAGGGAAATTGTACTTTCGGTGCTTTCCGTGGTATAGATTTCTTCTCCCTTTTGATTTTTTACACTTACATAGTATTTGACCGCATTATGAGAAGGTTTTACTACTAAATAAAACGATTGATCTTTTTGGATTAAGGATTCAACTTGAAAGTTTCCGAGTTTGGGTTCTAAGTAGTTTTGGTATCCTAAATAGAACATGAAAAAATTAATGACTATTCCTAAAAGAAGTGCAATGATTGTTAATGTTCTTCGGTACTTTCTAGCCATGCCTTTTTCCTTCTTTCTAATCAATTATAACGAACTATTTCTAAGAATGCAAAGAAAAAAGGATGCAAGATCCTTTATGATTTTTTGGCAGACGTCCAAATCTTTTTCCAAAGTTTGGTACTGCTATAATTTAAGATTCCTACTTTATAAATACGCAAGCCATAATGAAACATGAAGATGCAACTAATTACACAAATGGCTGCTGAAATGCCAAGTTCTAGTAAAGTGGTTTGTCCTAGTAAGAAAAGGACTGGTGCAACTAGAAAAGATAAAAGTGGGATAAAAGAAATGATTTTTACAAAGATGGCACCATCAAAAGTGGATGCTAAAATGGCAATGTAATAACCCACTGCTAAGATAATCATCAGTGGTGATTGGAGTTGTTGATAATCTTCAATACTTGTTGTCATACTTGCTAAAACTCCTGCTAAAA
>CANQXM010000036.1 GCA_947627835.1 uncultured Bacilli bacterium
TGGGGTTTTATTGTTTTTTAAGTTTTCGACGCGAACCGCACAGTAACGAGAGCAATTTTCGGTATCTTTGACGACGATGTCTAAATCATCTTTATCATTTTTGGGATTTAGTAATTCGAGTGGCAACAATTCATGTTTGGTAATGGCTGCAATTTCTCTTGCAATACCATAATGTCCCCATAAGTCTGGACGATTTGTTAATGATTTGTTGTCAATTTCAATGATAATGTCTTCTACTGGTAAGTATTCTTTTAAGTCCATGCCAACTGGAGCATCTTCTGGAAGTTCCATGATTCCTTCATGGCTTGCACCAATTCCAAGTTCATCTTCCGCACATAGCATTCCTTCACTTAGAACTCCCGCAATTTTCTTTTCTGTAATAGTAAATCCTGAAACCATACCTCCTACTTTGACAAGAGGTGCTTTTAAACCAACTCTAACGTTGGGTGCTCCGCAAAGGATATTGTATTCTTTGGTTCCATCACTTACTTTTAAGATATGGTATTTTTCTTTGGTAGGATGATTTTCACAAGAAGTTATCGAAGCAATTACCACATCTTTCATATCGTTTCCTTTTTGGGTAATGTTATCGACTTCTGCCGTTCGAATTGAAAATAAATCCCAAACTTTTAACCAATCAATTTCTTCACTATTTTTAATATATTTTTTTAGTTGATTACATGATATTAACATAATTCACCTACTCTATTCCAAAATTTTTCAGTTCTCGAATATCGCCGTTATTTAACACGCGAATATCGCTGATTTTATATTTCATCATTGCCAATCTCGTTAAGCCAAGACCAAAGGCAAAACCGGTATAAACGGTTGGATCAATGTTACTCATTCGTAAGACATTTGGATGAATCATACCACATGGACACAATTCTAACCATCCTGAATTTTTACAGGTTGGACATCCCGTTCCTCCACAAATTAAACAACTACAATCTAGTTCAAAACTTGGTTCGGTAAATGGGAAGAAACCTGGACGAAGGCGAACACGAACTTCTTTTTGGAAGATTTCTTTTAATAATGATTCCATGACATAAATTAGATTACTAATGGAAACATTTTTATCAATCACCATGCCTTCTAATTGGAAGAAGGTATTTTCATGGCAAGCATCTAAGTCTTCATTTCGAAAGCATCTTCCGGGAACACAAATCCGAATGGGTGCACCATAATTTTGCATGGCTCGCACTTGATTTGGAGAAGTATGGGTACGTAGCAGTAAGCCATTATCTAACCAATAAGTATCTTGCATATCTCTTGCAGGATGGGTTTTGGGAATATTTAAGGCTTCAAAGTTATAGTATTCACTTTCCATCTCGGGACCGGATATTACGGTAAATCCCATTCTTTTTAAAATATCGGTGACTTCTTTTGAGACAATGGTAATGGGATGAAGGGATCCAGAACTTTCCATAACGGGTTTCGTTTCATCAAAGGTGACATCATCACAGTTATTTAATTCTTCAATTTTATTTTCTACTTGTTCTTCTAGTTCCTTTTTGATTTGATTTAGTAAAGGACCATTTATTTTTTTCTCTTCTGGTGTCATATCTTTTAAACTACTTAATAAATTACTTAATTCACTTTTTTTCCCTAAATATTTTGATTTTACATTTAAAACATCGGCTTCTTTTTGACAATCTTTTAATTCATTTTGTAAGTTTTCTACTAATGTTTTTACTTTTTCTTTCATACGCATTTCCTTTCTAATTAAAAAATCCCTTACATGTAACATGCAAGGGACGAGTATTTACCCGCGGTACCACCCAAGTTTTAGCTTTTGTGCTAACTCTTTATTTTGATAACGGGGAATCCCGATTTTACTTTGCTACTTGAATTTCATTTTGATCTTTACTAAAAGTAATTTCAGCCCTGTTACTTTTTCTCTAAATTAGAATTATCAAAATTACTTAGGGGTTGCATTCTAACGTAAATTAATAATTTTCAGCTTTTAATTCCATAAAGCTTTGTGGATGCTTGCATACCGGACATACTTTTGGTGCTACTTTTCCAACGGTAATATGCCCGCAGTTTCTACATATCCAAACTTTTTCTTCACCACGTTCAAATACTAAGTTTTCTTCAATATTGCCGATTAATTTTAAATATCTTTCTTCATGGTGACGTTCAATTTCTGCTACGGATTCAAACAAACGGGCGATTTCATTAAATCCTTCTTCCCGAGCTGTTTGAGCGAAATTTTTATACATATCCGTCCATTCGTAGTTTTCTCCACTTGCTGCATCTTTTAAATTAGTCATTGTATCTGGAACACTTCCACCATGTAATTCTTTAAACCACATTTTGGCATGTTCTTTTTCGTTATTGGCAGTTTCTTCAAAAATGGCAGCAATTTGTTCATAACCATCTTTTCTTGCTTGAGATGCATAGTAGGTATATTTATTTCTTGCTTGACTTTCTCCAGCAAAAGCAGCCATTAAGTTACTTTCTGTTTTACTTCCTTTTAATTCCATTTTGTACCTCCTCATTTCTTTATTTATTATAAAGATTTTTCTTTTTAAAGTAAAGTTTTATTCATTATTTTTTATTTTAATTTGATGTATGTTATAATACGCAAAAGAGGGATTATATGATTAAGAAGAAGAAAAATGGTAGTTTAATTATTATTTCTGGAACCACTTGTGCTGGTAAGGGAACGGTTATTCAAAAATTATTAGAGCGCAATAAGAATTTAGCTTTATCCGTTTCGTATACTTCTCGTCCGATGAGAGAGGGAGAAGTGCATGGCATAGATTATTTTTTTGTAAGTCCAGAAGAATTTGAAGAAAAGATTCAACATGGCGATTTTTTAGAATATGCGAAAGTTCAGTATGGTATGTATTATGGAACGCCGAAGAAAGAAGTTAAGGAGTTACTAGAAAGTGGCAAAGATGTTATTTTGGAAATTGACGTACAAGGCGCACAACAGGTGAAGGCTTTATTTCCAGAAACTATTTTAATCTTTATTATGGCACCTTCGATGGAAGAAGTAAAACGCAGAATTAAAGAGCGTGGCAAAGAAAACAATGAACAAATTATTAAACGATTTCAAACTGCTTATCAGGAAATTAATGAAATTTCCAAATATAATTATGTTGTCATTAACGATGTTCTTATGGATGCTGTGATGAAGATTGAAGCCATTTTAATAAGCGAACAATGTCGGGTCGATCGAATTGAAGAAATTGCAGTTGAAAATCAAGAAGAAATTATTCATGAATTTTTAATGGATAAAAATTATGACAATCAATCGATTACTGAAAAAATGGAAGATTTATAAGTTCTTCCATTATTTTTTTTGATATTTTTTAATTTCTTCACTATCATCTAAGTGAATTTTTTCGTGACCTATAATTTGATAATCTTCATGGCCTTTTCCTAATATTAGGGCGATATCTTCTTTTAAAATGGTATCGAGGGCTTTTTTTATGGCGGTTTTTCGATCTAGAATGACTTCATAGTTCTCTTTGGTTACGCCATTTAAAATATCTTTGATGATGGCATTTGGATCTTCGGTTCTGGGATTATCACTTGTGAAAATAACATAATCACTTTTTTCAGTTGCAATTCGTCCCATAATAGGTCTTTTTAATGGATCACGATCTCCACCACAACCTACTAAGGTGATGATTCTTCCTTTACATAGTGAACGATAGGCATCAATTACTTTTTCAACGGCATCGGGCGTATGTGCGTAATCTACTACTGCATACCCTTCTTTCACTGGATAGGTTTCACATCTTCCTTTTGGTGGATAAATTTCTTTGGTGGTATTTATAATACTTTCAATATCAAACCCATATTCATGAACGATTGCTAGCGCTGTAATATAGTTATAAACATTAAACTTACTTGTCAAATTGGTTGTAATTTCATAGGTTTCTTTTTGATATTTGAGCGTTAGATTGGTGTGATCGGGAAATATTTCAAAGTTTTCAATCTCATAATCTGCTAACTCGGTTGAGATGGTCTTGGTATTTTTCCATTTTTCTTTAAATTTAAACCCTGCTGGATCATCTTGATTGGTGATAAAAATACCATCTTTTTGTAAATAATCGATGATTTTTAATTTTGCTTCTAAGTAGTTTTCCATGGTTTTATGGTAATCTAAATGATCTTCGGTTAAATTTGTAAAAGCTCCAATTAGCAAGTTTAGTCCTTTGATTCGTTCATAACTTAGGGCATGGCTACTTACTTCCATAACAATGGTGGTACAGCCTTTTTCTAAAGCTTCTGTGAATAACTTATAAATGGTTAAAATTTCTGGGGTTGTATTAGGAAGTTCGATTTTGTCATCTCCATAATAAAAACCGATGGTTCCCATGTAAGCAACATTGACCCCTAATTTTTTTAGCAGTTGATAAGTTAGATAACAAGTGGTTGTTTTGCCATTGGTTCCAGTTACCCCAATGATTTTTAATGATTTTAAGTTTTCACTATATTCTTCTTGTAGCTTTTCCTTTAAGTATTCTTCACTATTTGGAACCACTTCGATGGGAACTTGGCAATTTACTTTTTTTTCACAAATTATTTTTACGGCCCCATTTTTGATGGCATCTTCGATATAGTCATGACCGTCAACGGTATGACCTTTCATTGCTACAAATATGGATCCTGGTTTTACTTTTCTTGAATCAGTTTCGTATTTTATCATAAACCCTCCTTGATTAACTTTATTATAACAAATGTTGTTTATGAATAAAAGACGCTATAATTGCGCCTTTAGTTCTTTGGTTAAAACCAGTAATTGTTCTGGATCTGTTACTTTTTCTACAAAAATTTCATCATGATCTTGGATTTCTTCGATGATTGCTACATTGCTTGGAATGATTTCTTTTTTTTCATCGACGGCCATGACTAAGAAATATTTTTTATCTTGATAAGTGGTTTCATTTAATACGACATATCGTTCTTGATTTTCTAGGGTGATAATGGTATTTATTTCTAATTTCATTAAACATTGCCTCCTGCTATCAAGGAATCGAAATCGATGTAATCATCATCTTTTAAGTCACTTAAAACGACATCCTCTTCTTTTGGAACTTCTTCTAATTTTGGCTCCTTTTCTTCAATGGGTTCAATTTGAATGACTCTTAAGCGGTTGGTTACTGGCTCTTCTTTCGGTTCTTGGGTATCCACTTTTTCTAATGCTTTTTCTTTGGTTGGAGATAGAATGGATTCATTGATTTCAAATGGACTCATAGAAGGAGATGGTTCTTCTTTGGCTATGGTTGTTTCTTCTTTTGGTGGTTCAGTTATTTCTGGTTCTAATTCTTCAAATGGATTCTTTTCCCATGGAATATCAATGGTTTCTTCTTTTAAGATATCTTTATTTTTTTCTGAACGAAGGGAATCAAAGATTTCTGGGATTTCTTCTTTTGGATCCATGCTTTCAGATTCTTGAACGACTGGTGTTTCAACTGGTTCCATTTCTTCACTTGTTTCTTCTAAACTTGCAGTCTTTTCTTCGGTTTCTTTTGCACTTTCGATTTCTCGTTCTTCAAAAGAACCAATATTCATTTCAATTTCATCGTAGATTTCACTTGGTGTCTGTGCGTATTTTTGACATTCAGCAATTTCTTTTACTTGATCGGTTAATTCTTTTAATTTGGCTTTATCATTTTCTACTGCTAGAACATCTTTGGTTTTTGAACTAATCATGGATCTTTTTCGTAGGTCTTTTAAATCTTGTTCGATATGTTCGATTTTCTTTTCGATTTCTACCAAGGTTTTATCATTTAAAGAAGTTGATTCTTTCATGAGTTCTTCTAAATCATTTTCATATGATTTGGTAATGGTTTCTACGGATGCTAATTCTTCTTCTTTTTTGTTATAAGCTGCCATTAATACGGCTTTTTTCTTTGGTGTTAAGTTTTCTTTATCGTCTTCAACCACTTTCTTGTATTCTTCTAATGATTTTTTTAGATTTTCACTTACAATGGTTGCTGCACTTAATAATGAACTGATTTCTTTGACTTTAATGGTATCAATTTCTTTTATTTTTTCTTTGGTTTGGTTATATTCGTTTTCTAATTCTTTCTTTCTATTTTCAAGATGTTTTTCTCGTTCTGTGATGATTTCTGTATCATTACCATCATATTTTTTATTTTCAATCATGCTAGCAAATTCATCTCGTTTTAAGATGGCTTCTTCTTCTTTTTCTTTTAAGATGGTATCTCTTTCACTTTTACTAGCAATTTCCATATAAGGTTGTTTTTTAATTAAGTTTACCAGTTCTTTTACTTTGGCAAAGCTTCCGGTCCGATCATCTTCAATGTATAATTCTTTGGCTTCATTTCCAATCATCACGGGATCGGTTTCAATTTCTTCTTTGCGCGTTTCGAGTTCTTCCATTTTTTCTTCGAGATTTTCAATTCTTTTTAGGTCTTCTTCTTTTAATTTATTATCGATATAAGCTTCGTTACTTTCTAGGCTTTCTTCTGTATCTTTTAGTTTTTCACTTTCTTTTAGTTCCCGTCTTTTCAGAGTTTCTAAGCGAGATGTGGTATCAGTAAGTTCTAAAGATATTTTTTGATATTCTTCTTCCTTTTTAGCAAGTTCTACTTCTGCCGTTTGTTTTTTCTTTTCGGTTTCTTTCGATAAGGTTTGATAGTAGGAAGCATCTGTATTGGAAGATGTGAGTTTTTCTTCTAAAGCTTTTAGTAAGTTTTCTAATTGGCTAATGCGATTTTTTAGTGTTTCTTGTTCTTTGTGAGCCCGCTCTTCTTCACTTACTAATTCTTTTGCTTTTTTCTCTTCTTCTTTAATCAAGGCGGCCATCTTCTGCAATTTTAATTCAAGGCTTACTTTGATATTTTCATCGATGATGCGGTCGCTTGCTTTCATGTATTTTTCATCTTTCATCGAATGAGACAATTCTTCTAATTCATGCTTTTTGTTTTCAATCTCTTCATTAATGTCTGCTAATTCAGCTTTTAATGTATCGATATTGGATGGACTTTTCGACATTTCTATTAATAAATCGATTTTTCCAAGTAAGTCTTTTTGCATACTAGTCACTCCCTATATTCTTTACTAGCATAATAGTAACATAAGAAAAGTTTTTTTGCAAATTGATTATGTAATTTATAGATGAAAAAAATGACCGTTAATTTCGGTCATTTGTGAATAAGAAAATTAATCTTACTAATTCTAAGGCACTGGCAAGAACTCCTGCTACATAGGTACTTGCTGCTGAGATAAGCATTTGATTTATGTTTTTCTCTTCTTCTTCCTGTTCTAGGTTTAAGGCTTTTAGTTGCTTTTTCGCACGAAGAGAAGCATTAATTTCTACGGGTAAGGTCACAATTTGAAAAACTAATCCGGTTCCTACACAACCAATTCCCAGCCATACTAAGTCTAAAGATGAAAGGAGAAATCCTAAGAAGATAATAAAGTAAGAAACGCCGGTGGCAAAGTTCACCATGGGAAAGATAAAAGTGCGAAGACGCATGTAGAGGTATCCTTCTTTATCTTGAAGGGCATGTCCGCATTCATGTGCTGCAATCGCAGTCGCTGCAATGGTTGCGCCATGGTAAACTTCGGAGGATAAACGAATGACTTTTTGACTTGGATCATAGTGATCGGTCATGGTTCCTTTGGTTTCCACAACATACATGTCTTTTAAACCATTGGCATCTAGTATTTTTCTTGCTACTTCAAATCCTGTCTTTTTGGAATCATTTGGATAATCCCTTAGATTTCGATAAGTCATGGATACAAATCCACTCGCAATGGCAGGAATGATTAATATTAATAAGATAACTGTTAAATACATAATTCACTTCCTTTTTTCATTATTTTTTTAAACTAAAAATTTTTTTTCGACATTATTTTTGGCTATGTTTTGAAAAGTATTCTTGAATATTTTTTTGTGTTTGCTTTTCACTATACATACTCCTGTCTTTTTGAATGATTAAAAAGACAATGAGAAATAAATCATATAATATTGGCATTTTAAAAAGGATATTTAAGAACGTAAAGCCAATAATAATTGTGGGAATAAACTCTATTTTGGATAAAGAAAGATTTTCAAATTCTCTGGCTACTATAAAACGCTCGATTAAAAAAGTAAGTGGAATAAAAGCTAGAGGAAAGTTGCTTAATGAATCGATATTGACCGAAAATAGGATATGCATATTTTTTAGAATTAGAGTGATGATGATATAATATAGAAACATTTTAGCAAAAATCATGACTTTTTCTTTCATTGTGAATTTCTTCCCTTTTTCATTATTTCATAATTTTGTGAAAATTCTGTGTTAATCGATCCATTCATAGATGGTTTGTTCGCGCGTATCTTTTAAGCGAACTCCATTTTGTTCTAGATATGCCCGAATTTCATCGGAGGTTTGATAATCTTTCTTTTCTTTGGCTTCCGCCCGTTTTTGAATTAATTCTTGGATGGTTTCTTCGGATAGAGTTCTTTCTTTTTTGGGTTCATCACATAAATCTAATGATAATACTTGATCCCATGATTTTACTAATGTGTATTTGGTAAAGTCATTTACTTCACTTTTTAATAAGTCATATAATAGGGTGATGACATTTGGCATGTTTAAATCATCGGCGATATATTCTTTAAATTTTTCATCATAATTTTGATAATCTTCTTGATTTAGTGAGCCTTCTTTTTGTAATGATCCTACTTTACTTTTTAGTTTTTTGTACGCATTTTCTGCGTTTTCTAAAGCTTCGTAAGAAAAGACTAAGGTTTTACGATAGGAAGCATTTAAGCACATAAAGCGATAACTTAGGGGATTATATCCTTTGTCTATTAATACGGATAGGGTTAAAAATTCGCCTTTCGATTTACTCATTTTTCCAGTTTTATCATTTAGGTATTCGCCATGAACCCAATAATTACACCATTTGTGACCTAAGTAAGCTTCACTTTGAGCGATTTCATTGGTGTGATGAGGAAAGATGTTATCTACTCCTCCACAATGGATGTCTAAGTGTTCTCCTAGATATTTCATACTAATTCCCGAACATTCAATGTGCCATCCTGGATATCCTACTCCCCAAGGGGAATCCCATTTTAGTTCTTGGCTATCAAATTTAGATTTGGTAAACCAAAGAACAAAGTCTGCTTGGTTGTGTTTGCGTTGGTCTTCTTCAACGCCTTCTCGGGCACCGATTAAGTTTTCATCCATTTTATGATTGGTAAGCTTATAGTAGTCTTTTACTTTCGATATATCAAAGTAGATATTTCCACCACTTTCATAAGCGTAACCTTCTTCCATTAATTTGGTAATGATTTTGATGTATTCATCAATGTTTTGGGTTGCTGGCGAAACGATTTCGGGCCATTTGATATTTAATTTCGCCGTATCATTTTGAAAAGCTTCGGTATAGAATTTTGCAATATCTAAAACACTTTTCTTTTCTCTTTTAGCTCCTTTTAACATCTTGTCTTCCCCGGTATCGGCATCACTGGTTAAATGTCCTACATCGGTAATATTCATCGCTCTTTTGACATGATAACCAAGGTAGTTTAGTGTTTTTTCAAAGATATCTTCAAAGATGTAGGTTCTTAAATTGCCAATATGAGCGTAGTTATACACGGTTGGTCCACATGTATACATTTTGACTTCTTTTTCATCATAAGGAACAAAAGGTTCCACTTGTCTTGTTAATGTATTATATATTTTCATTTTTTCATCCTCTTCTATATTTTATTTTTTTATTCGTTACAACAGAAGATAAAAATGTATTTTTGAATGACAAATATTTTTGGATTTTTCATTTCATCACCATGATGTTATTCTATCATATTTTCGTTAAAAAGAAAAAAGCTTTCCATAAAGGAAAGCAATCGTTTCTTACTTTGACTAAAAAACGATTTTGAATAATGCGAGCGCTTCACACTACAAAGAGTATTTTATCATAAACGAGTCAGGGTTGCAATTTTTCTTTTCCTTTGTAATTTTAATGTAGCCATTTTTAAATTACGCAATCCATATTTTTCATATTCTGATTCGTTAATTAAGGTTTCTTTGGTTTTCTCATCTAATTCATAAGCATCTAGATACTGGTTTACTACGGAAAGAGTAATGGGTTCATAGGTAATAATGCTGGTAATTCTTCCCATTAATTCTTTAGATAATATTTCATCCATGTCATTATTGGTCTTCTTAGAAAAACCAACTTTTTCTTTCTTAGTTAAGTTTGAAGTCATGAAAATCATGGATTTATCAAAGTAAATTTTTTCACCGGTGGCATCGGTAATGAAACCTTCATCTAGGATTTGCAAAAATAGATTCCAAATTTGGGGTGTTGATTTTTCTAATTCATCTACTAAGATAATGCTATAGGGATTTTCTTTTAATTTTTCAAAGATAAAGGGCTCTTTGTATCCGACGTATCCTCCTGGAGTTCCAATTAATTTATGAATGGAAGTATCTAGGGTAAATTCACTCATATCTAAGCGAATAAAGCTTGCTTTTTTCTCATAGTATTTGGCAATTTGTTTGACGGTTTCGGTTTTACCAATTCCCGAAGGACCTACTAATAGAAAAGATGTGGGACGGTTATTTTCAGGAATTTTTAAGGTTGCGATAATTTTTTTAATCTGATTTTCTTGACCGAAGATGTTCTTTTTTAAATAAGTTTCTAAGTTTTTTAATATCTTTTCTTTATTTTGCATGATAGGAATGTTGGTTTTTTGTTCTAGGACTTCTAAAATATCTTTTTTCGTAATGGATGCCATTTTCTTTTGATGGTTATCTTTATTTTGTAATAAACGATTTTCTTCTTTTTTTAATTCAAGGGCTTCTTTGTATTTTCCTTCTCGAACCATTCTTTCTTTTTTCGGGGTGATGAATTTCATGCGTTTTTCTTGACTGATTTTATCCATGCTTTCTTTTTTGTTTTTTACGTGAGCGCAGACGGAATCTAAAAGTTCTAATGATTTATCTGGATTTTGACGATTGTATATATATTTATTGCCAAGTTTTACAATTTCTTCAATGGCTTTGGTACTGATTTTTAAGTGATGATGGGTTTCATATTCTTTTTTTACTTTTTTTAATATTTCCATGGTTTTGGTTTCATCTGGTTCTTCCATTTGAATTTTTTCAAATCTTCTTTCTAAGGCTTTTTCTTTTTCAATGTATTTATGATATTCTTCAGTGGTTGTAGCACCAATTACTTTGATATCTCCTCTTGCTAAGTAGGGTTTTAATATATCACTTGCATTAATGGCTCCTTCTGCTCCACCGGCGTTTATCATGGTATGAATTTCATCAATAAATAAGATGATGTTTTGATCGTTTATGATTTCTTTGATAATTTTATTTAATCGTTCTTCAAATTCGCCCCGATATTTGGTTCCTGCTACTAAAGAACCCATCTCTAACATGATAATTTCTTTGTTTTCTAGTTCTTCCGGAACTTGATGAAGTAGAATGCGACGTGCAAGTTCTTCTACCAAAGCGGATTTTCCAACACCTGCTTTCCCAATTAGCAAAGGATTATTTTTCTTTTTACGCAGAAGGGTTTCAATCATAAATTCAAGTTCCTGTTCTCTACCAATTACCTTTTCTTCTTTATTTATGGTTTCATTTAGGACATTACCCACTTTATAGATTTCCATTTTTTCTTTTTTTTCACTTTTTTTATTTTTGATTTTTACTGAATCGTATAATTCATCTAAGTCAATGTCGAGTTTTAAGAGAATGCGAATGGCAATTCCTTCTCCTTCTTCTAATAGGGCGAGAAGAAGATGCTCTTCACTTACTATCCCATGATTATCTTCTAAGGCATCATCATAAGCGAGTTCAATAATTCTTTTTAATAAAGGCGTATATAAAACGAGTTCTTGAGCTTCTTTCGCGTTTCCCACCATACTTGTAAGTTCTTTTTTAAATTTTTGATAGGTAAGACCCATGTTTTTTAATTTGGTACTTAATG
>CANQXM010000037.1 GCA_947627835.1 uncultured Bacilli bacterium
CATGGAAATACGATAACGGGAAGTTATGAGGGAGTTCTTAGACCTTCTGAGGGACTTACTGTTCGAACTGTTTTACCAGAGGGGTATTTTGTCGGTGCAGGACTTACTTTTCATCTTCTTGATTATTTACCGCTTCTTTTTCCCATTCTCTTTTTAGGAATTGCTATCTTTTTGTGGTATAAGTTTGGTCGTGATGAACAAGTAATTGAAACGGTTGAATTTTATCCACCTGAAGGTTTTAATAGTTTAGAAGTTGGTTATTTATATAAAGGAAAAGCTGACAACCGAGATGTTACATCACTTTTGATTTATTTAGCAAATCAAGGTTATATCAAAATTACAGAAATTAAAAAGAAGTCTTTCTTTTCACAAGCCAATGATTTTAAAATTACTCAGTTAAAAGCGTATGATGGTAACAATGAAAACGAAAAACTTTTTTTGCAGGATTTATTTGCAGGTGATAAGGAAGTACAAAAAATTTCTTTGCAATATCATTTTTATAAAACAATGAATCAAATCTTATCGAATATTAATACAAAAGAAAATAAAAATCAGATTTTTGAAAAAACGGCATCTAGTAAGTCTATTTTGATTATTCTAATGATGATTATCTCCTTTTGTTTGATTACGATTCCACCTGTGGTTACTTATGGACCTGCAGCTTCTCTTATTTTTGCTGTGTTATTTCCAGGAATTGGATTGGCTGTCATGCTGGATATGTTGTTTGGAAATAAAACGCTTTCTGTAAATGGAACACCTATGCCTATTATTTCGAAGATTATGGCATTCGTATGGGGTTTTTTCTGGTGTTGCGTGTTTGGGGGAATTCCTTGGTTTACAATGATTTTTCCAGCTCTTATGCAAGATTCTATTTATTTTATTGGATATATTTTGGGGATTGCTTGTATTGTCGGTATGAGCATTTGTTTAAAATATTTACCGAAGAGAACGCCCTATGGAAATGAAATGCTTGGAAAACTAAAAGGATTTAAAAATTTCCTAGAGACCGCTGAGAAAGATAAATTGGAAGCAATGGTTATGCAAAATCCAACTTATTTCTATGACATTTTACCTTATACATATGTTTTAGAAGTTTCGGATGTATGGATTAAAAAGTTTGAAGTTATTTCGCTCCAACCTCCTACTTGGTATGATGGACCAAATGCCTTTGATTTTGCTACATTCTCTGTGTTTATGAATACCACTATGGCTTCGGCTCAACAAGCGATGACATCTAGTCCATCAAGTAGTTCTAGTGGGGGTTCTTCTGGTGGAGGTTTCTCCGGCGGAGGCTCCGGTGGTGGTGGAGGAGGTTCTTGGTAGTTTTGATTTTAGGAAAGGTAATGATTTTGTTATCTTTCTTTTTGATTTATGAAATTTTGTGATATGATATTTGTATCTTGCGTGTTATAATAGTAGAGAAAAGAGTGAGTTTATGAAAACAGCTATTAAAATGTTTCTTTTTAGTTTTATTGTTTTTATCTTTTTAGGAATTTCTTCGGTTTCAGCAGGATTTCGTTATAGTAATGAACTTCGATGTACGGATAATCCAGTAGATGAAACGGGACATTCTAGTAAAACTTGTACGCTTGGATTTGAAATTTACGGAGTACCAGAACGTTATAATAAAATTACTGCTAGTTTTCATTTAGAAAATTTGCGCCTTACTTCATTTACCGCTACCGATGGATGGTATATCATGCAACGAGGAGAGAATTCTTATACTTTGGAATCTTCTAAATCTTCTTTTGATATTGGTTTTTATGTCATTGCCAATGTTACTTTTTATAAAATTGAAGAAGCCCAACGTTGTTCTGTAGGATTTAGTTATCAGCTTGCTAAAATTAGTCGTGTTTGTTCTTTATTTCAAAATAAATATTATGGAAAAAATGGGGAAGAAGTTAACGAATTAACTTATCAAAAAGAGTGTGAAAAGCATTATTGTGAGATACTATCGGATCAAACTCATTATGATAGTGCTGGAAAAGAAACGGATGAACTTGGCTATCAGAAATCTTGTGAAGTCAATGTTTGTAAAAAGTTTCCGGATGGAACCTATTTTGGTAGTGATGGGAAAGAAACGAGTGAACTGAATTATCAAAAAGAATGCGAAAAAAATGTTTGTAAGAAACTTTCCGATGGAACGTATTATGATAAAGAGGGAAATCAAACGAATCAAAGTACTTATGAAAAAGAGTGTAAGGAACATGTTTGTGAAGTTGTCGATGGAACGTATTTTGGGCGTGATGGAAAAACAACGAATGAATTAACTTATCAAAAGGAATGTGAAAAACATTATTGTGAAGTATTATCTGATAATACCTACTATGATAGTACGGGAGAAGAAACTACTAAGATTCAATATGAAAAAGAGTGCGAAAAGCATGTTTGTGAAGTTTTAGAAGATGGAACGATGTATGGGAAAGATGGAGAAGTTGTTTCTGAGTTAGCTTATGAAAAGGAATGTAAAGCTCATTATTGTGAAACGCTTTCGGATGGAACCAAATATGATCCACTCGGACAAATTAGTGATGATTTAACTTATCAAAAAGAATGTGAAGAGAATTATTGTAAAGTTTTATCAGATGGAACCATGTATGGAAAAGATGGACTTTTGGTTGATGAAAAAACCTATTATGAAACTTGTGAAACGCATTATTGCGAACAAATTGGTGATCTTTATTTTGATGTAAATGGAAATGCAGTGGATTTGCAAACTTATGAAACTTCTTGTAATCCAAGTGTTGAAAATCCACAGACGGGTGCTAGTATTCCGGTATTTCTCTTTTGTATTTCGGTAGTTGTCGGTGGTCTAGTTTATCGTTATGCTTTAGAACATCGTAAATTTTATTAAGGAATCAGTAAAATGATTTCTTTTTTTTCCTCTTTTTGCTATAATACTTACGTCTTAAGGGGATGAGTGAATGAATCTACCAGATATGAAAGAAGCTAAAAAACGAGGAGAAAATCATACGAAGTATGTTCGTCAGGAAAATTTAGTGAGTAAGGCATTTTTAGGAAAACGTTATTTTATTCGGACTTATGGTTGTCAGATGAATGTTCATGATTCTGAAGAAATTTGTGCCTGTGTAGAAAATTTAGGTTTTATTAAAACAGAAGACATGCAAGAAGCGGATTTGGTTATTTTAAATACTTGTGCTATTCGTGAAAACGCACATGATAAAGTATTTGGTTATTTGGGAAGATTAAAGCATCTTAAAAGAGAAAAGCCAGATTTGATGATTGCCATTGGTGGTTGTATGCCACAACAAGAGGATGTAACTGAAGAAATTTGTAAGCATCATCCTTATGTTGATTTAGTTTTTGGAACGCATAATATTCATGATTTAGGTCGTCTTTTACTTGAAAAGAAAAGAAAGCAAGAAGTGGATGTTTATAGTATTGAAGGAGATGTTTATGAGAATGTTTTATATAAACGCGATTCTCATATTACCGCTTGGGTAAATACTATGTATGGTTGTGATAAATTTTGTACCTATTGTATTGTTCCTTATACGAGAGGTCGTCAGCGCAGTAGAAAAATGGAAGATATTTTATTGGAAGTTGAAGATTTAGTAAAACAAGGATACCAAGAAGTTACGTTACTTGGACAAAATGTCAATGCCTATGGGAAAGATTTAGAGGTACCGGTATCGTTTGCTACTTTGCTTGAGAAAGTTTCGAAAACAGGAATTTCTAGAGTTCGTTTTGTAACTAGTCATCCATGGGATTTTACAGATGAAATGATTGATATCATTGCTAAGTATGATAATATTATGCCTTATATTCATTTGCCACTTCAATCGGGATCTTCTCGCATTTTAAAATTGATGGGAAGACGTTATACCAAAGAAGAATATCTTTCTTTATTTCAAAAAATGAAAGAACGAATTTCGGGTGTAGCAATTACTACGGATATTATTGTTGGTTTTCCAGGAGAAACTGAAAGTGATTTTGAAGAGACTTTAGATGTCGTAAATACTTGCCAGTTTGATGGAGCTTATACTTTTATTTTTAGTCCGAGAGCAGGAACTCCTGCTAGCAAGATGAAAGATGAAACGGATCTTTCGATTAAAGAAGAACGCTTGCACCGATTAAATGAACTTGTAAATCATTATTCTCTTCAAAATAATCAAGCTTATCTTGGTAAGAAAGTACCGGTATTAGTACAAGGCGTTAGTGAAAAAGATCCAAATAAAATATATGGGTATACCGATACTATGAAACTTGTGAATTTTTCCGCTTCGAAAGAGATGATTGGCAGAATTATTCCCGTTCTCATTACGGATGCCAAAAGTTTCAGTTTAGATGGAGAAATCGTTTCTGATTAAAAAGAAATCAAGTTGTTTTTGATTT
Source organism: uncultured Bacilli bacterium (assembly GCA_947627835.1). GTDB lineage: Bacteria > Bacillota_I > Bacilli_A > RF39 > UBA660 > MGBC162267. The sequence goes on from CANQXM010000037.1 coordinate 4,357, forward strand.
CTTTTTATTTTTTTTCTGATAAAGGAAAAGGGTGGTTAGTAGAATGATACTGATGGCTCCTAAAATCATTGGTAGAATATGATAAATTTGCAGTTCAATGGCATATATTTTTCCTAAATAGATGACGGAAAAATACAGAAGTCCTAAGATGATGATTAAAAGGCTTTTCTTTTCTTTTTTGGGTAATAAATTTTGTACGTTTTTTTCACATAATGAAAGGGTCATAATCGTATCAAATACCCAGGTAACACTGACGATGTTTTCAATTTTTTCTAAAAATGCAAAGACTTTAATTTTTTTAAGTAACATGTATTCGGGGTAGCGGTAAATTTGAATTAAGTTATTTCCTAAAACTCCAATGATTAAAACCCCGGTTAAAATAATGGTTATGGTTGGAATAAGATAGGGTAAGATTAATTTTGGTTTTTCTAGTGGGGTATCTAAAAGAAGAAGAAAAGGTGCACTACTATAAACGGCAAAGAAGAGGGTACTTAAAATCATATCTTTTGAAGAATGGGTCATGATGGGTAGAAAATTCGTAAAGTTACTTGATGGAGTTAATATCACCAAGGAAAATAAGGTCATCAAAAGGGAGATAGGCATTAATATTTCTGCAATTCTTCCCAACGTTTCCGGATATTTATTGATACGAATGATAATAAAGAAAACCGGAATGAGAATGTAAAAGGGTGGGGATTCAATTAAAAAGAAAGAAGAAGCAAAAGTTTCTAAAATAAATAGAATTTGATTCATGATTACGATGTTAAATAATAAAAATAAAAGGGTTAAAAAACAAGCCACTATTTTATTTTGGGCTGCATATTCTTTTAATGTACGATTTTGCATTTTTTCTTTGATTAGACTTAAGAAATAAATTATGATGATTCCTAATAAGGTACCTAGGATAAAACTGATCCAAGCATCTTTTGCTACCATGCTTAAGATTAGTGAAAAGCCAAAACCAAGGAAAAAGGTTCTTCCTAGAAAGTAAGAGAGAAAGTAAGTTGTTTTTTGATTCATTTTTTCTTCACCTCAAAAATTAAGCCATTTTTATTGATTTCAATTTGAATATCGGTTTTTAATTCTAGCGTATTCCAATGTTCTAATTCTTTTCTTGTTGTTTGGTAGTATTTTTTTTGAATTCCTAAAATATCGGTATTAAAAAAAGTAATATCGGTATAAAAATCTTTGATTTCTTGTTCTAATTTTGTTTGAAATTTTGTTTCTAAGTCTTTGTAGATGGCACTATCTCTAAAGTTATAACCACAGCTATCTTTTAGGACACTTGCATTTAATTTGCTTTGGATGGTAATTGCATTTTGGGTTACTTTTACATCTGTATGGTTATTTTGATATAAATTAATAATGGTAAACCCTTCGGTATCTTCGCAGGGAATTTGCAAACGATGATTTTGGGAAGTGTTTTCGATAATTTTATAAATTGCGGCATCGGTAGAATCTAAGATGCTTTTTAGTTTTCCATTTTCAAAGATAGCCATTCCATTTAAAGTAATTTTTCCATCGATGAGTTCAATTGCTGAAATGGCTGTATCAATTCTTGGATCTTCAAATCGATCCATAAAGTGATCGAAATCGATTTCAATGCTAATGTTTTCATTGTACTTGTTATGTCGAATGAGGGAGTCAATGCTTTCAGAAACAACCGGAGATTCCATGGAAGTATTTTCAAGAATGCTTTTGGCCGTGTTATTTCTTGCAACTACTAATGAAAAAATGTTTCGAACATTGGGATCGCGAAGCAGATAATCAGCAATGTCACGCATGTGTTTTTCAGCAGCACTTTCACTTAGTATCAGTAATTTTAAGTGTGATAAGTGAATATCTTTACTTACTTTATCGGCAGCATTTTGAAATGCTTCGGTGACCGTGATTCCTTTTCCTTCTATGAGATAAGCTTTGTTGGGGTTTTCTTCACTTTTTGAAGAATCACTTTTTTCGGTATTTAAAATTTCATAGTTGATGATAAATTCTTCATTTAAGTAATCGATGGCAATGCCTGATATAATGGCTCGATCTTGAAGTTCTTGATAATCGTAGCAACCACATATAAAAAATAAAATTGTGAGGCATAGTATAATTTTTTTCATGAGTTCTCCTTTTGACGGACATGATTATTTGTAATCATGGGACTTCGCAGTGTATCTTTGTTAATTTTATTTTTGAGTAATCCTTTGGTTAAATAAATTTTTTCAAAAGGCGCGATTGGAAAAAAGTAGGGCTTGTTTAAACTTTTGAGTTCTGTGACATGAATAAAAAAATAAATCAGCGTGATAAAAATGCCAAATAAACCATAGGTTGTTGCCGTAAAAAGAAAAAGAAAACGAAAGTATCTTAGGGCACTTACAATTTCTTGATTGGTAAAAATTAGTGATGTAATAAAGGTAAAGGCTATGACAATAATCATGATTGGGCTTACAATTCCTGCACTAACCGCGGCTTCTCCTAAAACCAGTGCACCGACAATGGAAATTGCACTTCCATAGGAATTTGGAAATCTTAAGTCGCTTTCTTTTAAAATTTCACAAATAATTAGCATGCCAATGGCTTCTACAATGGCTGGAAAGGGGACATTGGCACGTTGCATACTAAAGTTAATTAATAGCGAGGTTGGAATGGTTTCGGGATTGTAGTTGGTAATGGCAATATAAAAAGCGGGAATCATCATGGTTAGAAAAAAGCAAGTCAGTCGTAGGATTTTTAAGAAATTGACGTTTTTGGTTTTGGAATAGTTGTCGGATATATGATTAATGAAATCCCCAAAAAAAGCAGGTAAGATGAGTGCAAAGGGAGAAGTATCTACTAAGATAACAATTTTTCCCTCTAATAAAGCTTTCGAAACATTATCGGGTCTTTCGGTTCTAATGACACTTGGAAAATGAGTTTGATTTTCTAGTTCTAAATATTCTGCGATGGATCCTGAATCAATAATTCCATCAATATCAATTTTTTTAAGTTTTTCTTTTATTTTTTTGACAAGTGTAAAGTCGGTAATGTCATCAAAGTAGAGAATGTTTAACATGGTGCTAGTTTTTCTACCCATTACTAACGTTTCCGCTTTTAGGGTACTGGATTTTATTCTTCTTTTGATGAGTCCTAAGTTAATTTGAATATTTTCTGTAAATGCATCTTTCGGTCCCATTACTGATAATTCACTAGTTGGTTGGGGAATACTACGATTGATATCGGCTTTCGTTTCTAAAGCAAAGACTTCTTCATTTGTGATGATGATTGTAAAGCCATTTGTCAAATAAAATTCGATTTCATCGTAGGTGGTGATTTTTATGGTATGAGGAGCAGGAATTAAGCTTTGGATATCTTTTCTGGCGATTCTTTTTTGAGAACTTAGAGCACTTAAATTTTTTAAAACGTAATCATTAACTTTATCGCTTCCGGTGACACTTTCTAAATAGATGACCCATAGGGTTTCTTCTTTGTTTATTGTTATGGTTTTTATAATAAAATCCGGGCAATTTTGAAATTCTTTTTCTAAACGTTTTACAAGCAGTTTTTTCACAATCTTTCACCATTTTTAAGTTACCCAAAACTATTCATGCTATGCAAAATCATGTATAATAAATCTAGGAAGTGAAGCGAATGAAAGTCAAAATATCAAAAATGGATAATCAAGGACGTGGGATTTCCTATGCTTGCGATAAAATTCTTTTTTTACCACGAACTTTACTCGGTGAAGAAGTTTCATGTCATGTTACGAAGGAAAAGAAAACCTACTTAGAAGGGGAGGTTGATCAGATTATTACGCCGAGTCCTCTTCGTATTTTGCCTCCTTGTCCTTATTATGGGAAGTGTGGCGGATGTGATTTTCAGCATGTTTCTTATGCAGATAGTGTAAAGATGAAGGAAGAAATGCTTCAAGGTATTTTTCAAAGTCGTCATTTATGGAACAAAGCGATTTCAGTTTGTGCTAGTAGGGAAGACTATCACTATCGTAATAAGGTTAGTTTAAAAGTTCGAGGTGGAAAACTTGGCTATTATTTTCCACAAACTCATGAATTTCTTGCTATTCATTCTTGTATGATTGTTATGAATTCTATCAATCAAATTCTTTTGGATTTTTCCTCTTTTTCATTTTTAAATGGCGATCTTGTCATTCGCTCTAATGAAAATAACGAGGTTTTAATTGATATTACAACGAATGAAGAAGTAAGTTTTGATGATGATTTTTTCTTACGACATAAGGTAGCAGGAATTTTAGTTAATCATGAGTGTGTTTATGGAGATCCTTGTTTTTTTGAACGAAAAAATGGTGTTTTATATCAAGTTTCCAGTGAATCTTTTTTTCAAGTGAATCCTTGGATTAGTACGGAATTATTCCGCTATGTGAAAGAAATTACTTCAAAAGCTAAAAATGTGCTTGATTTATATTGTGGAGTTGGAACAATGGGACTTCAGATTGCTAAAAAGGTCGAACATGTTACGGGCATTGAAGTAGTTGCTAAAGCAATTATGAATGCCATGCTTAATGCCAAATTAAATCAAGTTTCTAATGTTTCTTTTCATTTAGGAAAAGTGGAAGCCTTAGTTTCTAAGATTCCAATGGAATTTGATACAGTGATTTTAGATCCTCCACGATCTGGAATGGATGGGGATTCTCTTTCTTTTCTTTTAGAGAAAAAACCTACTAAAATTATTTATATTTCTTGTAATCCAATGACTTTGGTTCGTGATTTAAAGAAACTTCTTTGTTCTTACCAGATTTTATCTGTTCGCGGTTTTGATATGTTTCCTTATACTAAGCACGTGGAATGTGTCTGCGTTCTCAGTTTAAAATAAACTTTTCTGTTTATGAAACTTGTCAAAATGATGAAATTGTGCCACTACTGGTGATACAATTAAGTTAAATTTTTTATGCTTTCCTTTTTTCTTGGTTCAAATCTACTAAACGAATCAATCAAATCATTTTCTTTTGAGTGAGTAAGATTATCAATTTTTTTTGGTAATCTTTTTTATGTTGACATCTGTGTATATTCTGTATATAATTCATATATACAAACGAGGTGGAATATGGAAATTATCATCAGTAATTCTAGTGGTGTTCCCATCTATGAACAAATTAAAGAACAAATTAAAGTGAAAATCGTTTCAAATGAACTACAAGAAAATGAATTGTTGCCTTCTATTAGAGCGTTAGCGAAGGATCTTCGCTGTAGTGTGATTACTACCAAAAATGCTTATGAAGAATTAGTTAAAGAAGGATATGTAAAAAATGTTCCCTCGAAAGGGTTTTATGTTGCTAAGATTAATAAAGATATTGCTTTAGAAGAACAACTTAGTAAGATTGAAGAACTTCTTTTTAAGGCGGTTACGATTGCTAAAATGAATCATGTTTCTAAAGAAATGCTTCATGAAATGGTAGATATTTTATGTGAAGAGGAGGAGTAAAAATGGAAAATGTTTTAGAAATTAAAAATTTGTGTAAAAAGTACGATCACTTTGAACTTAAAAATGTAAGTTTTCATTTACCCAAGGGAATGATTATGGGATTTATTGGGGAAAATGGTGCTGGAAAAACGACGACCATTAAAGCAATATTAGATATTATCAAATCTTATCAGGGAGAAATTAAAATTTTTGGACTTGATAATCGCAAAGATGAGAAAAAGATTAAAGCGGATATCGGAGTGGTATTAGATGATATGTTTTTTCCAGAAATTTTAACTCCTCATGATATCAATAATACGATGAAAGGAATTTATGAAAATTGGGATAGTAAATTATTTTATGATTATTTAAAAGAATTTTCTTTGTTACCCAATCAACCAATTAAAACGTTATCTAAAGGGATGCGTAAAAAGTTAGAAATTGCAACAGCTTTATCTCATCATCCCAAACTTTTAATTTTAGATGAACCCACTTCTGGGTTAGATCCGGTTGCTCGTGATGAAGTGATTCAACTATTTCAAAGTGTTTTAGAAAAGGATGATTGTTCCATTTTGCTTTCTAGTCATATTACTACGGATTTAGAACATATTGCGGATTATATTACTTTTATTAATCATGGAGAAATTGTTTTATCGAAAACAACCGATGAATTATTAGAACAATATGGAATTGTAAAGTGTACTACGGAAGAATTTATGAAAATTCAAAAACAAGATTATATCAAATATCGAAAAAAGAAATATGAATATGAAGTACTCGTTTCTAATAAAAAAGATTTTAAAGCAAAATATCAAATTGCTGTCATTGATAAGATTACTTTAGATGATCTTATGGTATTAATGATTAAGGGGGAAGAATAATGATTGGATTTATAGAAAAAGATATTGCGATGGTGAAAAGTAATTTTAAATTACTAGCAGTGTTAATTGTTGTTTATGCCATTATGGGTTTCATGAATAAAATGGATATCTCATTTATCTTACCATTTATGTGTGTCATGATTATGATTTCATCATTTAGTTATGATCATTATAATCAGTGGGATGCTTATTCCATTTCATTACCTAATGGAAGAAAGAATAGTGTAAAAGCCAAATATGTAACAACGCTTTTAATGACTTTGGTTGTTTCGATCATCACAACGATTTTATCTTTCATTATCTCGTATGTTAATACGCAAACTATTAACTATGAACAAATATTAGTAACCATGTTTGGTTCCATATTCGGAACCTTATTGGTCTTAACGGTTATGTATCCCATTATTTATAAATTTGGTGTTGAAAAAGCTAGAATTGGCATCTTTCTTCTTGTATTTGGAATCGTTATTCTAGGAAGTATTTTTCTTAGGTATTTGGATGTGTTACCCATTTTGGAATCGTTATCATTTTTAGAAAATTATCTTCTGGTTATTTTGATAGTAATTGCTGTTATGATGATTGGTTTATCTTATAAAATTTCAGAAAGAATATTTTTGAAAAGGTTGTGTTAAACGAAATGACTGATAAATAGAAATATGATATAATAAATATGCCAAATAAAAATTGTAGAA
>CANQXM010000038.1 GCA_947627835.1 uncultured Bacilli bacterium
TAAACAATTTAGAAAGTTCTAATGCTGAATTTATTAAATTAGGATTATCACAAAAAGAAAGATTAATAAGACTTAATGATTCTGCTAGAAATCAAATGGAAATCTTAAAAAATAATACTAGAATAAAGGAATTAGAAAATATTGATAAATACTTAATTGAAACTAAATGAATATTTGTCAATTTAGAAAACACACTTGCATACTGACAAAATCAACATGATACAGGAGGTCACAATGAAAAAAATTGCTATTATTGAAATAGGAAGCAATAATACTAAAACACACATTTACGAAAATAAAAAATTAATATATGAAAATAATACAACAATAGAATTCAAAAAAAATTACAACCAAAAGCAAAAAATAGATGAAAATGATTTAAATAAACTATTTTCCATCATAGCAAAAGCACTAGAATATACAAAAGATATTCATATTTATGGATGCAGTATATTTAGAAATATTAGTTTGAATGAACTAAAGAATATTAATTTAAAATTAAAAAATAAATTTAATATAGGAATTGAAGTTGTATCGCAAGAAGACGAAGCAAAATATACAGCACTGGGATGCTATAGCAATATAAAATATAAGGGAAATATTTGCATATTTATTGGTGGTGGCGGTTCTATTGAATTAATATTTGTTAATAATGGAAAAATCTTTGCCAAAAAATATTACGACTTTGGAGTGGTAGATGTTACCCAAAAATTTAGCAGTTTAAAAGACGACATTCCCAAATGCACCTTTGATGAAGTATATGATTACGTTAATGAGTTAATAGGAAAAATAAATATAGAAGCTGACATTTTAATATTAGCTGGAGGAGATCACTTATATTGGTACAACAATGCCGGCTATCCATTACTAGAAAATAAATTGTATAAATCTGAAAATCAAAAATACATAATAACCAAAGACATAAGTGATGAATATGATCACGATGCACTAATTACTTCTTTAAATAAAATCCGTGCGAAAAGTGATAACCCATTATGGTTTGATGGCTCAAAAGCAATGAAAGTAATTACCAATTTAATATCTAATAAAATTCATGCCAAATACATCATTCCAACCAAAATCAACATGGAAGATGGTCTAAAAGAAAAACTCACAAAACAAACAAATTAAATAAGATCGAACGAAAAAATACAAAAGTGATTCTCATAAAAGAAAGGTGATCCAATGATAATTAGAAAAGCAAATCAGAAAGATGTAAAAACATTAAATGATTTTTTAACACAATTAATTCAAGATGAAAGACAATATGATCCAGGAATTAACGAAAATTTTGTAGTCACAAACATGTATGAAAACTACATCGATGACACAAGCAAATTAATCATTGTAGCAGAAGAAAATCAACAAGTTGTTGGTTACTTATATGGAATAATAAAACCAACCGATGATACCTATAAATATCCCGTTGCCAAACTAGATGCTTTATACGTTAGTAAAACTCATCGTAATAAAAAAATTGCTACTTCCCTAATAGAATACTTTAAAAAATGGGCAATAGAAAAACAGGTTCACAAAATAGAAGTCAGCGTATGGAGCAAAAATGAAAACGCCAAACACCTATATGAAAAAGCAAACTTTAAAACAACTTCCGAAACACTAACAATTGACAACTTAAAAAACGAAAAATAAAAAAGGAAACAAAAATGCTTCCTAAAAATTTAAAAATGATAATCGAAAAGAAAATTACAAATTCTTTTTTTCTTTTATCTACACTATATCTTTCTAGTTAAATTTTTCCCTTCTTTGAACTTACAATCTGAAGGACAATCAAAATCAGGGAACGTACATCTAGCGCCATGAGAGTACTTTTCAATATCAAGAGCAAGAGGACTATTCGCTTCTTCAAGTGCCCGTTTATATTTTAATAAAGTTGCTTTGGTTTGTAACATAATTTCTAATTGAGCAGCAGAGCATAATCGTTCTTTGCACTTTAAAATAAAATTATCATAATTCCCTACTTCACTAATTTTTACAAGTTCTCCTTGCGGATTCACATCACGAACAACTTCCATATCGCCAAGCCATTCTCTAACTAATATAGGATCATCTAAAATAATTGGTGGTATAAAATAATCTTTTTCATCTAACATTTCCATTTGATAATCAAGAGTTCTATGACGTTGAGCTTGAGCAAGTTGAGCAAAAGATCCCTTATAAAGCGTAGAATATACATATCCAAAATGCTCTTCTCTTTCGTCCAAATCTTTCCCAAATAAAGACAACCTGCGATACTTTTCATTTTTCATTAAATCATTTTCAAGAACATGAAGTCGATCAAGTTCATCAACAAACTCTTGCATCGAAAGAGCAAGTTTTCTTTCAAAAGCATTATTTTGATTTGCAGAAGCAATATAATCTTCCATCCAAGAAGCAAGATAATTTATCTGTCTTAAAGAAGTAGAATAAATCATCTGCGTAGGCATAAATACCGTTACCAAATACCGAGCATTTTCTTGTGCCAGCTTTTGAATTTTCGTATCGTTATAAACTTCTCCATATTTTTCTTTGATTTTTACTTTAAAGATATCAATCCACTTATTATAAAGTCTTTCTTCATCTTCAGTAATAATGGATCCTTCTTTTCTTACTACCGGTGTATATCTTGCTGATTTTTCACTAGTTGTATATTGATGTTCATTATTAAGGACCATAGCTAAAATTTTAGGTACATTTTGTAAATTAAAACTAATTAACGTATGATCATAAACACTATGATGTCCGTTATGTAAAGTCATCGAAACCCTACGCATTGTTTTCTCTTCAGGTTCATTTACTAAATGAGCAAAACCTTCTTTATCATAGCAAACTCCTGCAATTTTTCCAGATAACATAATTGCTGCATCTAAATTAAAGGTACCATCGAGATCCAAGTATAGATTAGGTAAAATATCAACTTTAATTTTCGTCTGTTCCACTTTTTCTTCTTTTGTTTCAGTTTTTTCCATTTTTTCCTCCCGAACTGATATTTTCCCTTTTTACTCTTTTGATAATTACAACTTCATTATAACACGCTGAAATCAAAATTTTAAAAAAATCATGAAAATAATCCGTTTTATAACACCGTCTCGTTTTAATAATCTTCATAAGAAGAAATGGGTCTCCCCATCAAAAAAGTGTGGAACAATTTACGAAAGAAAAGATAAGTGCTATAATTTTTACAATTCAAGATATTGAAAAAATAGAAAGGAACCGACTATGATTTTAAATAATAAAGTAGCCATCATTACTGGAAGCACGCGAGGAATTGGAAATGCCATTGCCAAACGCTTTATCAAAGAAGGAGCAAAAGTTGCAATTTGTGGAAGTAAACTCGAAAACGCAGAACAAGCAATTACAAAAATGGCCCAAGAAATGAATTTCTCCAAAGATCAAGTACTGCCAATTGGTATTGATTTAACAAATACTGAAAGTATTAAAAAAATGGTTTCAGAAGTCATTCAAAAATGGGGAAAAATTGACATACTCATTAATAATGCAGGAATTACATCAACAAGTTCCCTTTTAGATTCTCAAGATGAAGACTTTTACAACATGTTTGAAGTAAATGTCTTTGGACTTCTAAAAACAACACGGGAAGTTGTAAAATACATGAAAGACACAGGAGGATCCATTATTAACACAAGTTCCATGGTTGGAATAAATGGTGGTAGAAACCAAGTTGCTTACGCATCTTCCAAATTTGCTGTAAATGGCATTACCAAATCGCTTGCTAAAGAACTAGGACAATATCAAATTCGTGTCAATGCAGTAGCTCCTGGTGTTGTAGAAACCGATATGATGAGAGATTCTGTAGATGAAAATCTAAAGCAACGATTACAAGCAATGACTCCCCTAGCTAAAGTAGGAAATCCAAATGATTTGGTGGGTGCTTATCTCTACTTAGCAAGTGATGAAGCAAGCTTTACAACCGGCACCATCATTCAAGTCGACGGCGGACTAGTTATGTAAAGAAAAAGCAAAAAAGATGTCAAATAGGCATCTTTTTTACATGACAATCATTATAAAAAAGGATTTTGTAAAGGCAACGTTTTCGCTCTACTTTTTAATAAATTGAAATACTTATGAGAAATATAATCTTTGTGAATAACAACTTCAAAAACAAACTGATCAAAAAAATTATCATTCATAATCAAATATCCTTGATGAAACGCTTCTCCCCAGTTGTTTTCAACTTTCCAACGAACCGGACGTTCTTCTTCTAAATGAACTCCTACGAAATTCATAGCATGATTACAAGAGGTATTACAAAGATTGACATTCTCTTCTTTATCTAATAAAGAAAAGCCAAATGCTGCTTCATAAGAATATAACTGGCTATCCAAAATTCCTTCTTCCAAATTTCTCATTTTGCGAATATCTGCACCAAACCAAACTGGCATACCACCTTTTAACTGAGCAACCACCATTTGCTTCATTTCATCGATGGGTAAATTTAAAAACTCGACCTTCGATTTTCCAAACACGGAAGCCTTATACTTTATTTGATACTTCTGATAATACTTCGTGTAATGGGAAGGAAGATTTCCAAAAACATAAAAATCATTTAAAGAAAGCGTACAATACTTTTTAAAAAAAGTAAGTGGGCTCATCACGCCACCCTGAACCAAATGTCCCTCTTGATTATAATATTCCAAAGAAAATTCCGTAACAGGTTCTCCAAGTGTTTTAGCAAGAATGCCATAATCTTCCTGAAGCATTTCTTTACTTTTCTCTTGAAGTGCTAACAAACTAGCTTTTTGCCTTTTCATTCGAAGTAAAATAGAAGCATCCCTTTTAACCTTTTCTTGTAATACTTCCAAAAGTGCTAGCGAAGAAACACTATCATAAGTAGATGGCATCACTTCTTCTAACACTACTCCATACTTCGTAACAAGAGAAACAAAATATTCAAAAAAGCCACCCTCATCAAATAATAAAAACTGCTGACGATTAAAAAACTGAAAATCACAAGAAGTACTACCAATAATCATTTCATAAATCCCATTACATTTTTCTAACTTGTCAAAAAAACTTAAATACGTAGTAGATAGTGAAAACGCCAAAGGATCCATATGTAACTGCGCTGCCATATCTCTTTTAAGTAAATTCAGTCCTGCTTGAAGCCAGCACAACCCACTCTTTTCCTGATTAGCAATCTTTCCTTTCGCAATTTCCACATTAAAAAAATTCAGATTGATCTTTTTTCTCTCAAAATTATAACAAACCCGATCAATTCCATTCATAAAAATAGCATTTTGCCAAAATTGATTCATAGGATCTTTATGATAATTCTTTTGAAATTCTAATAAACGATTATAATCAATAGTCATATTCACGACTCCCAAAAAGATTATAAAAAAAGAAAGCACCAAAAAAAGAAAAAAGCGTCTTAAATAAACGCTTTTATGTCTCAAATAAACGAATTACTCTTCTTTATAAATCGATGTAAATAAATCTTGTTCCGTATCCACTTCTTTTTTTAAATACTTCGAAATATCTGGTAAATCTTCTTTCGTTGCTAATCCAAAATAATCTAAAAAATCTTGAGTCGTTCGATACAAATTAGGTCTTCCTGGCAAATCACTTTTTCCACATTCCTTAATAAGTCCCTTAGCAACTAACTTTCGAAGGGTAAATGTTGAACTAATTCCACGCATTTCATCAATTTCAATTCGGGTAATGGGTTCGTTATAAGCTACAATTGCTAAAATCTCTAAAGCCGCTGGACTAAGTGTATGATGATCAACTTTATCCATCAAAAACTTCTGATAAAAAGCCTTATGCTCTTCTTTGGTCGTAAGTTTAAAAGCATCGCCAAGATAACGAATTCGAAGTCCACGATCTTCTTTTTCATACATTTCCTTTAACTCTAACAAAAGTTTTTTAACTTCATCCTTAGAAACTTCTAAAATCCGACTCATCTCATCTAAAGTGATTCCCTCATCACCAACAACAAACAAAACACCCTCTAATACTCCAAGCAAATTCACGCCATACACCCTCGTTCAATCCATATCTTTTCAAAATTATTTTCTTGCTTCACAACAATTTCTTGACTCTTCATCATTTCTAAAAGCGCCAGAAACGTAACCACTACCATTTCTCGGTTGATGACTTCAAAAAGTTCTGTAAATTCACATCGCTTCTTCGCTTCAATCACATGCCAAATTCGTTGTTTTCTTGATTCAACACTAATTTCCCGTTTCGTAATCTTCGTAACAATCGGTTCCTTAAAATGAAGACGTTCTTGTAAATTAGCAAAAGCCAAAAGCAAATCATCAATCGTAACATCCCCCGAATTCACCATCTTTTCAGGAACTTGATATTCCTTTAAATTCTCTGGAACTTTTGTAAAAACTTGTCCTCGTTTATCTTCAAGTACTTTAAACTCTTCACAAATATCTTTATAAGCTTGATAAGCAATCAATTTCTCTTGTAAAGCTTCCTCACTTGCAATCGAAAATTCACTTTCTTCTTCCTCTGTATTTTCTAAAGACTTTCCAATTAACATTTTACTTTTCAAATGAAGTAACGACGCAGCCATCACTAAAAATTCACTAGCAATATCAATATTTAACTCTTGTAAAGAATGAATATATTTTAAATATTCTTCAATAATCACACGTGTATCAATGGCATAGATATCCATCTTCATTTCCTTTACTAAGTGTAAAAGCAAATCAAATGGTCCCTCAAAGTTATCTAAAGTAATTTGATAATTCATAAAACTCCCTCTTAATAAAAGCGAACCTGTTCCGTTTCTAAAATTTCATCTAATTTTTCATAGAAATGATACCAAGAATAAACACGATAAATATTCTCTCCACGAATAATTTCATTGTATTTAGCATGAAACACAACCACCGGAATTACAAATGAAATTTGAAAAACCGTTTTTGGATGATGATCCAGCATCATATCCACATGATACTTTTGAATTAAATCCACATTAATAATATCAGAAAAAACCAAAAAATCAAAATAAATCCCATGCTGAATTAACCAAAGTCGTGTCATTCGTTTAATCTTTTCAATTTCTAAAATCTGTACGGGAAACATTCGGGTACAAAAAATGGTAATTTGAAATCCATGCTCATGAAGTTTTTTAATAATCTCTGCTGCAAAAGGACGTGGAGGAATATTCCGTAAATAAAACTCATAATAAACATCCCAAAAAGATCGTTCATCTTGAATATGATTTAAAGAATTTCCATGCTTCCGATAAATATCCTGAACCGAATAAGCGCGTGGATTTTTAAGACCCATTTCTTTCTCAAAATAAAACTTACTCCCATAGTCAAATTGAAATTGCTCCAAATTTGTAAGCACTCCATCCAAAATGATTCCTATGTTCATAAGTCTCTCTCTCTTTCTTTGTACTTCTACTACTTAACTACACGTATAGCCCATAGCGGAAAGTTCAAAGTGTACGACTCTTGCTTCGGTATCCTTTCCATAATATACTTCTTCATCTAAGGTATTTCTAATGGTTGAATTACTAAGATCAACCTCATTTAAATCTAAACTTACATTAAACGTAAATCCATTTCCTGCTTCTGTAATATTAGCAGTAACGCCATCGATGGCACTATATCTACTAACTAACTGACGATAATTAAATATCTCTTCAGAATAATTTCCATTGGCACTTTCAAAATTATAAAGATGCGTAATGTGATAAAGCTTATAATCAGATCCAAACGTATAAGTAATTTCATCAAATCCTTTACTACAGAATAAGGAGTAATCTCCATCCGATTCCTTCTTTAAATTAACAGCAGGATAATCACTTGGATTTTTCTCATCAATCACAACATAATGAATATCCTTCGTTGGAACCGTTAGTTCAAATTCATAAGTATTGGAATCATTGCGACTAATATTTTCATTAGGAATTTTAATTCGTTGCAATAACATTTGACTCTCGTCATAAAATTCCAAATAAAGTGGATGTTCTACTAAATAATCTTTTGCTTCACTTTGATTTAAAATCGTTAAATAAAAATCTTTACGATTAATTACAAAATCAGAAATCATCATTCCATCATATTGAATCTTTAAATCACTACTATATTCATAAAACGTAACATCTTCACTAGGTGTCGGTGCATCTGGCGATTCTTCATTTTTACTTGGAGGAGTAAATACAATTTTCTGTTCGCCACTCACATAATCAGAAATAACTGGTAACAAAAGAGCAAAGCCAATTAAAAAGATAAAGAAGAACAAAACAGACAAACCACTTCGACTTTTTTCATTCATAACACCTAGTACACTTGGCATTAATTCTTGCTTGCTTAAAACAATCGGTGTTTCTTCTTTTTTCTTTCGCAACATTTTCCCCTCCCATTCTTGTACTATTATAGCAAAAATAAAAAAGACTTTAAAGTCCTTTTCATATTTTTTAAGACATTTAATCCCGTGGTTGAAACATCATAGCAAGAACAAAGGAAAAAATAACAGCTCCCACAATTGCTACCGATGACTTTGCTAAAAGCCCCGAAAAAAGTCCCAAAATGCCATTTGCATGAAATCCTTCAATACCTGCTTGATAAAGTAAATGACCAAAATTAGAAATAATAACAGTAGCACCTGCTCCAGCAAAAGAAACGAATTTCTCATAGATTTTTAAAAAAGAAAGAACAACTCCTAAGACCGTAAACAAACTCGTCACGTGTCCAGGCGTAAGTTTCGTATAATCAAGAATAAGCTGGCCGATCATACAAACTACCCCAGATACCAAAAAAGCAAAAAGGAAAATCATGATAAAACCTCCAAACTAACGGCATGAGCAATAGCAGGAATCGTCATCTTTTGATTGACAAACACCGGACTATGTAAAGACCCTGTTCCAAGAATTAAAATACGAGAATACTTCCTAGCCTTTAAAATCTTTCCAAATAAAACAAGAGGTAAAGAAGTCGGACCACTGGCTCCTGCGTAAGTATTTTGTTCTGGATAATAAAGTTCCATAGCTGCATCCACATGATTCTTTAACTTAATTCCATAAGATGCCTTTAAATACTCACGAAAAATAGGTACTCCAACACTTCCCAAATCCCCTGTAATAATTAAATCATAATCATCGACACTTCTTTTTAAATCTGCTAAATGTTTCATCAAAGTATGAGCAGCCGCCGGAGCCATTACCGCACCCATATTAGTAGCATCACTAATTCCCATATCAATAGATTGACCGAAAGTTGCACTTTCCACACGAAGAGAGCTTTCTTTTTTAGATAAAATCACTCCCACACATCCCGTTGCTGTAAACGTGGTTGTCTTTGGTTTTGGTGCTCCATATTCAATCGGATAACGAAACTGTTTCTCCGCAGTTAAATTATGACTAGAAGTAAGCACAAGCGCCCGTTTTTTACTCCGTCCATCAAGTAACTTAGCACCAATAATAAGTCCTTCTACGAAACTGGCACAAGCACTATAGATGCCTACAAAAGAAGTGCGATAATACTTAGCAGCATAACTACTAACACTAATTTGATTCGATAAATCACCACTAATCAAATAAGAGATATCACGATCAACAAGATGATTTCGTAAAAGTAGTTGATCAATCACGACCCGTTGCATTTTAATTTCTGCTTGTTCAAAAGTCTTTTCATGATAATAATAATCTTCCATTGTAAAATCAAAATCGTGAATCTTTCCCTCTGCTTCAACCGGACCTGCAATACTAACTGCATCTTCAATATAAATATTTTGAAATTTCATACTATCCATATATAATCACTCCTAGCAAAGAAAAGAAAAAAGCAGAAATAATTCCGTACAAAATCACACTTCCAGCTAGTTTAAAAAAATTTGCACCAAGTCCAGTAATAAAGCCATCTCTTTTATAATCAAGTGCTGCACTAGTAATAGAATGAGCAAATCCAGTTGTAGGAATAATAAGTCCTGCTTTTACTCGTGTAACCCATTCATCAAAAAAACCAAGTGCTGTAGAAATACTGGCAAAAGCAATTAAAATTAAACATAACCAAGAACTAGCTTCTACCATCGATAATCCAAAATTTTGCATAAGAATTGTAATAATAACTTGTCCTAGAAAGCCGATCAACCCTCCACCTAAAAAAGCAACAAAAGCATTTCGAACACGATTTTCTTTGGGTGTAAGTTGCTTCACTAACTTTTGATATTCATCTTTATTCATAGCATTCCTCCATTTTTAATATGAAGAAAAATAGCATTTTTATACAAAAAAAGATACCCAAAGATATCTAAAAAGCAAGGACGATGCGGAATGAATATTCAACATGTGCACTTCCTCTCCATCTGGCAAACGTAAATATCCCACTAGAAGTGCCTCCATAATGAGCCCCACCACGGCAAACCCAAGGCTGAGCATGTCGAATAAACCAAGCTTCACTATCATACCATGAACTAAGAACTCTCGACTGTCCACCATATATACGTGTTCCAAAAGGGCCCAATTCTCCAACAGCATCTCCTAACATTACTTTTGAATTAACAGCTTCGCCTTCAGCATACGAATAAATATCATAATATTTATTTTCCGGATAATCAATTCCACCATCCGTTTCTGTCCAAGAAGTTTTATTAACATCTTTTCCATCGACAGTATAAGTTAAAGCTCCAATGAAATTGCTATTATAAGTGTCATTAGCTCCAGAGACAAATCCTCCGTCTTTTGAAGAAATAACACTCATCATGTATTCCCACGCTCCACCAGACATGTCATAGATTCCACTAATATTTCCAGTGGTACTTGCTAAACCCAATGTGCTACTATCAGTCCATGATTTTGTAATAGATGAATCCGTTCCGCTTTCATTACATGCTTCAGGATTTTCCGTACAAAGAACAATCGAACTTGGATATCCGGTTGTTGGCTGATGTACTCCCACATATCCTGTCATATAATCGCTATTATTATTAATTCTTACTTCCGTACAAACTTCATTTGTGCAGGTTCCAAACTTACTATAAGACAGATAAATAGCAGC
>CANQXM010000039.1 GCA_947627835.1 uncultured Bacilli bacterium
GTACGTCTGCATCATTTACCACCGGTGTTGATTATCCATCTGATGATAAATATTATGATTTGTATCAGTACGTTGAAAATGATGAGACTTATGAAAGAATGATCCTAGGTGATGCTACTGGTGAATTGGGACCATTTGGAAATGCCATATATGGATCACAAACAAGGCGAATAAGTTCATGGTTTACAGATGAGGCATGGTTTGTCGTTCACGAGTGGCCTTGGTTCAACCGCGGTGGTGGTTGGAACATTGGTTCAGGAGTAGGAGTTTTTGCGTTTGGTCATGACCATGGTCGTGCAAATAGTGGCGTCAGTTTTCGAGTAGTTTTATCCCCAGTGAGTTAGTCATCGTACTAACTCTTTTTTGCATTTAAAAAGAATAGTGCAAGACTATTCTTCTAAAGACGTATCATCGGTTATTTCTGCCCAATAAGCAATTAATTTCATGTTCTTGGTTATTCCATATCCAAAGTTAAAACGCTCTCCTTCTTCTGTGTACCAACCTAAGAACATCCATCCATCCTTTTTGGGCGCATCGGGTTCTTCAATTGGAATTCCTTTTTTGGTTTCTACTTTTTGAACTAATTGATCATCAATATAAAATCCTACTGTATATTTGTTAGTTTTAAAAAATATAAGAATACCTAATAATAAAATAATAACTATACAACCTAGTATAATTCCTGAAATTTTTTTCATATTTTACCTCTTTCCCATTATATCACGATGAGACTTTTTTCGACAAGTTTATTTGATATAGTGAAAAAAAGGGATGATATTTTTGAAAGTAAAGTGTTTTGATGAATCACATGAACATGATTTGGAAGAAAAAATAAATGGGTTCCTTTCTTCCATAAATGCTGATATAATTGATATTAGATATGCCGTTGCTACCAGTGTTTGTGGAGAAGAACAAATTTATTGCTTTTCAGCAATGGTGGTATATTGTGAGAAAGAATAAGTGGTTTCTAATGAAGAAAAGTTCTTTTGTGGAAGGAACTGTAATTGCAACCATTGCAATTGTTTTTACTAAGATTTTAGGAATGTTATATGTAATTCCTTTTTATGCCATTATTGGGGTGCAAGGAGCAGCTTTATATGCTTATGCTTATAATATTTATGTTATTTTCTTAGATATTTCTACGGCGGGACTTCCTACTGCAATTAGTAAAGTTATTAATGAGTTTAATACTTTATCACAGATGGATGCAAAAGTTCGTGCTTATCGTTTAGGAAAACAATTAATTTCTTTTTTGTCTGTTCTTGCTTTTGTTTTATTATTTGTTGGAGCTCCTTTTATTGCTGAGTTAATTTTAGGAGATTTACAGGGTGGAAATACTATTTCACAGGTTGCATTTGTTATTCGTTGTGTTTCGTTTGCTCTTTTAGTGATTCCTTATTTAAGTGTTTCGCGTGGATATTTACAAGGACATAATATTATTAATGTTTCTAGTATTAGTCAAGTGATTGAGCAATTAGTTCGTATTTTATTTATTTTATTTGGTAGTTATCTGGCTTTAAATTTTTTGCATCTTTCTTTAACGACTGCTGTTGGTATTGCGGTTTTTGGAGCCTTTGCTGGTGGACTTGCTACCATGCTTTATGTCCTTTCCAAAATAAAACAGAATAAGAAAGCTTTGCAGCTAGAAGGAAATCTTACTAAAGATCCTGTTTCAAATCAAGTTATTTTAAAGAAAATTATTACATATGCAATTCCTTTTGTGGTAATTAGTATTGCTAGTTCTTTATATCATTTTATTGATATGGTATTTATTTCTAGAACTTTAAATTATCTTTCTTTTGATGCGAGTACGGTGGAGTTTGTTACAACTTCCATTACGACTTGGAGTAATAAAATTGCTATGATTATTACTTCAATTGCAATGGGAATGAGTATTAGTTTAATTCCAAATATTGTCGAGGCATTTACTTTAAAGAAATGGAATATTGTCAATTTTAAATTAAATAAAGCCTTAGAGATTTTGTTTGTTGTTTGTCTTCCAATGGCTTTTGGTTTATCTTTGCTTTCCAAAGGAGTTTGGAGTATCTTTTTTGGATATAGTGAGTTGGGTGCAAAGATTTTGGCTATTTTTATTTTTCCAACGGTTTTATATAATTTGTATACTATTACGAGTACGACATTACAAAGTGTCAATAAGTTTAAAGCCTTTTATTTTGTTACCATCTTGGGTTTATTTTTAAATGCGATTTTAGATGTTCCTTTGATGCTTCTTTTTCATTCTTTACATTGGGATGCTTGGATTGGAGCAGGAATTGCTACGATGATTGGTTATTTTGTAAGTAGTGTGTTGGCACTTTATTTCTTAAAGAAAGATCATGGCCTTGTATATAAGAGAGTTTTTATACTTCTTGGTAAACTTATGGTTCCTCTTGTTTCGATGATTGTGGTTGTTTTATGTTTAAAATGGCTTATTCCTGTTTCTTATGTTAGTCGTGTTTCTTGTATCTTTTATGTAGGAGTCATTTCCCTTGCTGGTGCTATTGTTTATTTGTTTATTTGCTATAAAATGGGAATTTTAAGTGATGTTTTTGGTGAAAAATATTTAAATGAAATCATTAAAAAACTTACCTTTGGTAAGATAAGTCTTTAGTTATACCATGTACATGCCGTTTTCGGGATTATTTAGATTGTCATTTGAGTAGTAAGTGGTTCCTTCTAATTTACTGATGCGGTTTTCAAGTCGATTTATATTTCTTTCTAGTTTGGCCATACGACTTTCGAGTTCGTTTATGCTTTCATCATTATTATAAGGTGTTTCTTTCATCATGGGTGTCATCATTCCCATAACGGGAGCATTTGCATAAAAACTGCCATTTGCCATGGTATTTACTTGTGGCATCATGTAAGGCATGGTATTATTATAAGCAGTCATATTCATGGCAGAACTTTCAAAAAAGGAATTGCGGTCTTTTTTCATCAAGATACCTCCTTATAAAAGTATATGTTTAATTATAGAAAGTAGTGATTAGGTGCGACTTCGAAATGTAAAAAATGCTAGAGAAAAGTTGCTTTCAAGTCCTTATTTTATTGAAAATCCAATGGAATATAAGGGAACTTGGAAACATTATTTTCAGGGAAAAGTGGATGAGCTTCCTTCAAAAATTTGTGTGGAAATTGGTTGTGGAAAAGGACAGTTTTTGGTATCCATGGCTCAAAAGTATCCGGATGTCTGTTTTATTGGAATTGAAAAGTATGAAAGTGTTTTAGTAAGAGCTGTTGAACTTGCTAGTAATTTTTCGTTATCCAATTTATGTTTTCTTGCTTTAGATGCCAAAGAGATTACTAATGTGTTTGCTTCAGAAATTGATACGTTATATCTTAATTTTTCAGATCCATGGCCGAAAGCGCGACACGCTAAGCGAAGACTTACTAGTTTTTCCTTTTTAAAACTTTATGATGAAATTTTTGCGGGGGATGCGAAAATTATTCAAAAAACTGATAATTTAATTTTGTTTGCAAGTAGTTTGGAAAACTATAGTCAGTATGGGTATGTGTTACAAACGGTATGTATGGATTTACATCATTCTTCTATTCCCAATGTGATGAGTGAATATGAGATGCGTTTTTCTAAGCTAGGTGAAAAAATTAATTATGTAGAAGCCATTAAAAAGAAAAGTGAAAAATAAAGATTTGTGATGTTTTTTCACCTTTTTTTACTGCTTGTTCGTTTTCGTGATTTTTGGTATAATAGAAAAGGAAGTCTGGAGGAAGGACATGAAGAAAATCGTATTGTTATTCGTCGCACTCTTTTTGGTTTCTGGTTGTTCTTCTCTTCAAAATGAGAGCTTAGATTCCATATTAAAAATGGGTGTTGAAAGTAACATTTCTATTACCAATACTTACCGAACTGGATACAAGTATTATTTACCAAAGGGTATGAAAAATATTACGAATCAAGATTATAATGAAGTTATTTATAGTGATCAGTATCCGTTTTATTTATATGTCGATGTAGTCAGCTATTTTAATCATGTTCAATATCAATATAAAGAGAGTAATCAGTATTATTTTTCTAGAACAATTCAATATAAAGATTTCTATGGATATTTACAAATTAAAAACTTAGGGAATGACAAATATTTTGTTGAAATCATGTATAATTATGCTAAAATAGAAGTGATAGTAGCAGAAAAGGATATTAAGAAGTCAGTCGCTTATGCTATAGCGATCTTGCAATCAGTAACCTACAATGATACTGTTTTGGGGAGTTTGATGGGTGATAATGTTTTAAATTCCAATGAATTAGAATTTGATATTTTTGAAACGGCGAAGAGTGAAAGTAATTATTTGGAAATGGTAGAACAATATGACCAATATACCGACAGCAATGATGTACCCGATATGGATTTTATCAAATGAGGATGGTGCGAACATGGGACTTATTAGCAAGTTAAAAAATGTGTTATTTGAAGAAGAAGAGGTTGAAGAAGAAAAACCAGTTAAAGAGGAAACTAGTGTCAAAGAACCCGCTAAGAAAAAGGAACCGGTCAAGATGACGTTTGATGCTGATGATGAGGAAGATTTAGTCAGTGATCGAGAACTTTTTAAAGCAGAACCGACTTTTAATTTTCCGGCTTTTGATGAGCATGAGTTTGAAGAAGTAAAAAAAGAAGAAACGATTGATGTTCCGAATTATGAAAAAACACAAGAAGCCAAGGGACGTGTAAAACCTGTGTCTGTTATGGATGTTGAAAGAGGCAGAACCCGTAGTGATTATCGTTATGATTATAAAGAAAGTTATGCTTCTGAGACGAAGGAATATCCTCGTAAGCCACGAGAAAAAATTGCATCAGAGCCTGCTACAAAAAGAAAGTTTGTTCCATCTCCGGTGATTTCTCCGGTTTATGGTGTACTTGATAAAAATTATCGTAAGGAAGATATCGTTGTTCGCGGAGAAGAAAAGAAGACCATTGATGTAGATAGTGTACGAAAGAAAGCTTTTGGAACCCTTGAAGATGATATTGAAAAAACATTAAGTACCTCAAGTAAGGATTTTTATAAAGAAGAAAAAACTTTTGAAGAACCAAAAGATAAGAAGTTAGAAGAGTTATTAAATGAAACTGCAGAAGAAATTATTCCTGTTCATGAAACCAAAAAGGCTAGTCATTCATTTAATATAGAAGAAGAGTCAGTAAAGAAAATGCCAAAACGAAGTGATGAACTAGAAGTTTTGGATCGACCAGTCAAAAAGAGTATCGAAGAAAAGTTAGAAGATGAGACACTCGAAAATGATTTGTTTGATTTAATTGATTCTATGTATGAAACAAGAGAGGATGGTGAATAGGGTTGAATTTTTGGTTAGAATTTTTACCGATTGTTATTTATATTTTGCTAATTATTATTTTAATTGTAGGAATTATTTTAGGAATCCGGTTAATTCTATTATTAGGAAAAGCTGAAAGAGTTGTCGAAGATGTTAATCGAAAAGTGAAATCTTTAGATGGGATCTTTCATATTATAGATACTGCAACAGATAAAATTGTATTTGTTACAGATAAAGTTGTGGAAAGCGTTATGGCTTTTATTTCCAAAATATTCATAAGATCTGAGGAAAAACCTCGGGTATCAAAGAAAGAGGGTAAATAAATATGAGTAAAGAGCATGGATTTGGAAAATTTTTAACAGGAGCTTTAATTGGAGCAGGTTTAGGAGTTTTACTTGCACCAAAGAAGGGTTCTGAAACTCGGAAAGAATTAAAAGAAAAAATGGATGAGTTGGTTAAGGAAATTAAAGAAATTGATTATGGAGAAGTAAAGACTCATCTATTAAACAAGGTTAATGAATTAAAAGAAGAGTTAAAGGATTTAGATCGTGAAAAAGCACTTGCAGTAGCAAAGGCAAAAGCAAGTCAAATTAAAGATAAAGCAGAAGAACTTCTTGAGGTTGCAAAAGAAAAAGGAACTCCAATGGTAGAAAAAGCAGCTAAAGAAATGAAAGAAAAAACGGTAGAAGTTTTAAAAGAAGTTTTAGCTAAGTTAGAGGAAGAAAGAGAAGAGCCAGTTAAGTTAAAACCAAAAAAAGTTGCAGCTAAGAAATAATCATGATAAGATAATTTTTAATTTAATGAGGAACAAAAAAAGAAGAATGTTTGGGATTTAGAGAGTTTATGGTTGGTGAAAATAAACCGAAGAGCATTTGGAAGTTACATTTTGGGAGTTAAATCGGGGCATCCCGTTATCAAGAAGAGTGATAAGTAGGAATACTTATAAGTAAAGGTGGTACCACGGGGAAACTCGTCCTTTTATTTATAGGTATTTTTTTATGAGGAGAAATGTTATGGACGAAAAATTATTACATAAGTATGCAAGGTTTTTATTAAAGGATTGTCTAAAAGTTTATGAAAATCAACCCGTTTTGGTTAATGGGACAACGGATATTGAAGAATTTATGATGATTGTAAAGGAAGAAGCAGAGGCACTCCATGCAGAAGTTCATCTTTCTATGCCAAATCGAGAAGATTTGCGGGATCTTTATCTTCATGCTTCTTATGAAGAATGTATCCAAAGTCCTTTATTAGATAAACATTTTTATAATGAAATGGCTTTACGAGATGGAGCGGTGTTATCTTTAGCCAGTCCAAGGCCTCATATTTTTGATGGGGTGGATGCACTAAAAATGCAAAAGATTGCCATTTGGAGTGAAGAACAAATTCGTGAGTTTCGAAAGAAACAAAATGAAGGAAAGCAACCTTGGTGCATTGCAGCTGCAGCGAATCCTTATTGGGCGAAAGAATTGTTTTTGGATGATGCTCATGCTTATGAAAAATTATGGAATACTATTTTGGATATTTGTAATATGGAAAGTGATGATCCAAAAGCCGTTTGGGAAGAATATTTTGAACTCTTGGCAAAACGCTGTCAAATACTTAACAATATGAAAATTAAAACTTTACATTATACTTCTAAAAATGGAACGGATATTACTTTTGATTTACCTCAAAATTATGTTTTTGCTAGTGCAAAAGATTCTGATTATATCGTAAATATGCCATCTTTAGAAATGTTTACAACGCCTTTACGAAATGGTGTCAATGGTATTGTCTATAATTCCAAGCCATTGTATCACAACGGTGTGATGATTGATCGTTTTTGGCTTCAATTTTCAAATGGTAGAATCGTTAATTATCATGCAGAGGTAAATCAGCAAGCCCTCGAAGGAATTATTGAAACGGATGAAGGAAGTCATTATTTGGGAGAGGTTTCCTTTGTTGATTTTGATTCGAAAATTAATCAAACGGGAATTTTGTTTGAAGAAACTTTATTTGATGAAAATGCTTGTTGCCATTTAGCAATTGGTCAAGGTTTTTCTGAGTGTTTTGTAAATGGAGTGAAGATGCGTGAAGAAGAGTTAAAGCAAGCTGGTATGAATACATCTACGAAGCATGTTGATTTTATGGTTGGAACGCGTGATTTGGAAATTGTGGCAACCTTACAAGATGGAAGTGAAGTTCCGATTATGAAACAAGGAAAGTTAGTTATTTAGGAGGATTATTATGACATTTTTTGAAGAATTAAAACAAAGAGGACTGTTAAAGGATATTTCAAGTCCGGATTTAGAGAAAAAATTAAATGAAGAAAGTATGGTTTGTTATATTGGAGCGGATCCCACTGCAGAAAGTTTGCATATCGGTCAGTATCCTACTTTCTTAATGGTGGAAAGATTAAAACGAGCAGGTCATCGTCCAATTATTGTTGTTGGGGGAGCAACGGGACGTGTTGGAGATCCAAGAGGTACTGGAGAACGAGAAAAAGCAGATATTGCAGTAATTGAACATAACTTTACTAAAATCAAAGCACAAATGCAGAAGTTATTTGGAGATATTCCTATTGTTAACAATTATGATTGGTTTCAGGATATTCATTACATTGATTTTTTACGAGATGTGGGTAAGTATATTAATGTAAATTATATGATTAATAAAGATTTGGTAAAGCGTCAGATGGATGTCGGAATTTCTTATGCAGAGTTCTCTTACATGCTTATTCAAGGATATGATTTTAAAGTATTACATGATACTTATGGAGTTAATTTGCAGTTCGGTGGATCTGATCAATGGGGAAATCTTACTACTGGAATTGAACTAATTCGCAAATTAAATAATGAAGAAGTGTATGCCTTTTCTATGCCGCTTACTACGGATTCTAATGGAAATAAATTAGGAAAAAGTTATGGAAATGCTTTGTGGTTAGATATTTCTAAAACTTCTAGTTATGAACTTTATCAATATATTCTTCATTTTGAAGATGTAATGATGGAAGATTATTTGAAGAAGTTTACTTTCTTAGATTTTGATGAAATTGATCAAATTATGAAAGAACACAATGAAAAGCCTGAGCTTCGTCTTGCTCAAAAGAAACTTGCCGAAGAGGTGATTACTTTCTTACATGGCAAGAGTGAGTATGAAAAGGCTGAAAAAATTAGTAGTGCTTTATTTAGTGAAGATATTACATCTTTATCTAGTGAGGATATTTTAGCAAATATGAAAGATGTTCCGAGTGTTTCTTTACAAGATCAAACTCTTCTTGTAGATGCTTTGGTAAATGGAAAAATTTGTTCTAGCAAACGTGAAGCAAGAGAGATGATTAGTGCTGGGGCAGTTAGCATTAACAATCGAAAAGTAACGGATTTGGAGCATCAAATTATGAAAAAAGATGCCATTGATCAAAAACTTATGGTGATTAAAAAGGGAAAGAAAAACATTTATTTAGGTATTTTTGAATAAATGATGGAGTGAATGATTAGGTTACTTTTTAATTATTTTCATTTATAAAGATGGTATTCTATCATTTTTAGTGGATTGAATTAAACTTTGTGACCTTTTAAAAGAGTGGCTAGAAATATTATGGTACTTATAGTATGATATATTATATGAGAGGAGGAAACTTTATGGATGAAAATACAAATAAAAGTGTTTTTGAAACGGCTTCTTTAATCGATGGTACTAGCAAGCTTATGAGTTTCTGTGATGTGTATAAAATTTTGCTCAAAGATTTAGATTGTATTGTGTGTTTAGAAAGCGCTGCCGATTTACTGGGGTATTCTAATGGTGGGTATAGAACACAAGTCTTTGTATATTCAACTATAGATTTTAAATTACCATATATTAAATGCTTTTTAGTGGATAATTTAGATGATGTTCCGTTTATTATTCATAATGGAATTAAAGTTTCTCCAATTGAGGTGGCAATTAACGACATGCTAAGTAGAGAAGAAACCGATCCTCAAATATTATATGAAACATTTGCTAATTATTATGATGAAAAAGGCAATACTTATAATGGTTTGAATATCCCTAAAAGACTGTTATTAAAAGCTAAACATTTTGAAGAAGAAGGGGCTTTGTATTATGTCGAATAGTTATGATTTAGAGAATTTTTTGTATGCTATTATAGATGAAATTTCTAAAACTGATGCACCGATTATATTTAAAGGTGGTTTGGCATTAAAAGATTTGTTGTATCAGAAAAATCCAAATCTTAATATTATGCGGAAAACTATTGATATAGATGCAAACTGGATTGGCAACGTTGATTATGATGAAATAACAATTGTATTTGAACAAGCTGTTAAAAAAATAGAGCCAACATATCATATCGAAATAACGAGATTACCAGAATCTGGTAAGTCATTGGGTTATAAGATCATGGATGCTCATAATAATGTAATATCTAAAATTGATTTGGATATCAAAGATAATCCATTTTATGTAATATGTTCGATTAGACATACAAATATAAAATATTCTTCATTGGAAAAAATAATGTCTGATAAATTACATGCAATATCACTTTCACATGTTTTTCGGAGACCTAAAGATTTATTTGATATTTATATGATATTACAAGAAAATGATATTAACTTTATTAAAGTAAAGGAAATTTTAAACTATGATAATCGAGAATTAGGAGATTTTTCTACTATGTTGAATAATAAGGATTTATTGAAAGAAAGTTATAATAAATTATATGGAATAGAAAATAAACCTGATTTTGATGAAGTATGGAATGTTATCTTAGATTATTTGTTAGAAAATAATTTGATAAAAAGTAATAAAAAAATTTGATGATTTTAATTATGATTTATATGTTTATTTTATGATATAGAAAATCTCTATATCTTTTGTTTTGCAAAAAGAACTAAAAATTTATAATTGATGCTGACAAAATATGATAAATTTGCTACTATGTGAGTATGAAATGGAAAAAATTAAAATGAAAGAATTTAAACAATTAGGTGCTTATGGTTTAGTAATAAAAGATAATAAAATTTTATTAATTCATAAAAATGGTGGACCTTATGATGGAAAATTAGATTTACCAGGTGGAACTATAGAGTTTTGTGAAAGACCAATTAAGGCATTAAAAAGAGAGTTACAAGAGGAAGTTGGAATTGAAGTAATTCAAGCTGAATTATTTGATGCTGATTCTGTGGCATTTGACTGGCAATGGAAAGAAGAAATGATAAAAGGTCATCATATAGGAGTATTTTATAAAGTGACAAAATTTAATAATGAAGTAAAAAAAGAAATGGAAGTAAATGAAATAAATGATGATTCTCTAGGTGCTGAATTTTTTGAAATTGAAAAATTAACAAGAGAAAATTTATCTGCAATAGCCATTATGGAATTAGAAAAATTAGGTTATAATTTATAAAATTTGTTTGTAATAATTCGTTTATTTACTTTATAGTTATTAATTCAATTTATTAGTTTTATTGATTATTATTCACTAGTGTTGTTAATATGGGATTTAATGGGCGATAGTTTAGGAATTTTTTGATAGTTTGCATATTTTACATCAGAGGTGATTATCGTGCATCATTATTCCTATTATCCTAAAGGACGCATGCCATATTCTGGTGATCGACAATTTTTCTTTCCGTTTTTAACGGGAGCATTGGTAGGTGGAGCTGCGGTTGGA
>CANQXM010000040.1 GCA_947627835.1 uncultured Bacilli bacterium
AGTTGCGAATTTAGCAATTTCCCATGTTGTATCTTCATTAGGGTTATGAGTAGTTGTATCAAGAGTTTTTACATTTATGGCTTTTAGTTTATTCGGTTTGGTTATTACGATTTTGTTTTCTGCTATCCTCATTGATACTCCAGCAGCTTTTAGTTTTTCAATGAGAGCTTTTAAGTGTTCGATGATAATATTCTCAATCGTTAAGTTTTCTCCTATTAACGAACCTAATATGAGGTAGGTTCCGGCTTCAATACGATCCGGTAATACTTCAATTGTGGCACTATGTAAATAGGATACCCCTTCGATGGTAATGGTATTTGTACCTGCTCCTTTGATTTTTGCTCCCATATTGTTTAAAAAATCAGCAACATTTTTAATATCTGGCTCTTTGGCAGCATTATGAATGGTAGTAGTTCCCTTGGCTTTTACAGCAGCTAGCATTAAATTAATTGTGGCCCCAACACTGGCAAAGTCTAGATAAATGGCATTTCCCTTTAATTCTTCAGCATGAATAATATATTTATCATTTTCTTCTATCACGGTGGCACCAAGAGTTTCAAAGCCTTTTAGATGAAAATCAATTTTACGATTTCCTATGTTGCATCCACCAGGAAAATAGATTTCAACATGTTTTTTTCTTCCCAATAGTGCTCCCATAAAGTAATAGCTGGCACGAAGTTTGCTTGCTAATTTTTCTTGAATTAGGTTTGATTCAATTTTTTTACAATCAATTTGAATGGTTGCATCTTCTTCTGTAACTTTCCCATTTAATGCTTTGATAATTTCAATTAGGGCATCTTTATCAGATATATTAGGGACATTTTTAATGGTTGCCGTTTCATCACATAAAATAGCTGCTGGAATAAGAGCTACGGCGGCGTTTTTCATTCCCGAGATGGCGATGGTTCCGGTTAGAGTTTTTCCACCTTCAATAATAATTTGTTTCATAAAAAACATCCCTTTCTTATTTCTTTTTTAATATAAAGGAAACTATGCTTTTTGTAAAGTAATTCTCTTTTTTTTATTTACAAATATGAGCAATTCCAATGATAAATAAAAGGATACTTCCAAAAACATTGGCATATACACCAAATAATTGATTTACGTATTTACCAATATTTAAACCGAGCAATGTAAATAAAAAACTGGTGATAGAGAAAATACCCATGGCTTTAAATATACTATCTGTAATAGCATTTAATCCTAAGCCGGTGGAAAAAGCATCGATACTAACTCCAAAAGCCAATAAGAACATTCCTAAAAAGCTTAAATCAAATTGAGTTTCTTTTTTACCAAAGATTTCATAAATCATTTCTCCGGATAAAAATAAGAGAATGATTCCTAATAATAAATTGCTATTGATTGTTAGGAACTTCAGACATTCAGTTTTTAATAATAAGCCGATTGCAGGCATTAGAAAATGCATGATTCCAACTAAGGCCGAAAGTAGTAGACATTTCTTTTTAGATAACTTTAACGTACCTATTCCAAGTGATAAAGAAAAAGTATCCATACTTAGAGCAATTGCAATTCCTAAAATTGTTATAAATTCTAGCATTGAAACGCCCTCCTACCAAATTATATGGTAAGGGGATTAATTCATGCTAAAAGATTTTAGGATTTCTTGTACCCATAATTTATACTCTACATCATTGATATTGTTTTTTTCTGCTTCTAATAAGCATAAGGGCGGAAACATGACACACCACCAGTTTTCTCCTTTGCCACTCCCTAAAGTAATTACTAAAGATTCATATTCTCCACTTGGATAGGTTACTCCTTTGTAGACTTTCTCTGGAAATAAGTTGTTTCCAAAATTTAATTCATATGAAATATGGTATTGGTTTAGTATTTCTTTTATATTTGGTATTTCATTTTCAATTTTTTCTCTTGCTTCGGTAATATTTTTACTTGTTTGCATTAATTTATTTAATTTTGTTTCAACATCTTGTTTAATCGTCATTTTTATTGTTTGATCTTCTAAACTATCTGAATTGGCGATAACTCGGAAGCGAATGGATTCTTCGGGAATCATCAAGACCTCTTTATCATTTTTTAGAAATATACATAATGTTATACAAAAAAGAAATATGATTATTTTTTTCATTGTTTCACCTATTATCATATTGATAACTAGGTATTGTTTTTATTCACTTTTTTTCTCAATCCATGCAAAACGATCACAATTTGCATAGTCTTTTTCTATAGTAATTTGATAATTTGGTAAATATGTTTCTACTAATTTGGTGATTGATTTTCTTTGTGTTTTGCCAATTTCAAAAGCAATGAGTAAAGGTTTTGCTTGTAATGATGACACTTTTTTTATAATTTGATGATAGTAATATGTTCCCTCTTCTTCTGCAAATAAGGCATTTTGAGGTTCATACTTTGTTTCTTCTCCGGTTGGTTCTATTTTGGATACGTATGGTGGATTACTTACAATGATGTCATAATTTTCTAAAGAAATATTTTCAATGGAATCTTCTATCCAAGTAATTTTTGTTTGGTTTTGCATTCCATTTATTTTTGCTACAGCTAGGGCATCTTTGCTGATATCTACTGCTGTAACTTCATTATTTAATTCTTTTTGAATTGATATGGCGATGCATCCACTTCCGGTTCCTAAATCGATACATCTTTGTTTTGCAAGAGGATATTTTTTTATTTTTAAAAGTAATTTTTCTACAAATTGTTCAGTTTCAAAGCGAGGAATTAAGACTCTTGGATCGACATTGATGATGGAATTATAAAATTCTACATTCCCGATTAAGTATTGAACTGGGTAATGGTCTTGGAGTTTTTTTATTGTTTCTTTTAGGTTATCTTTATATTTTTCTTTTACTATTTGCCAATCTATTTCACTTAAAAAAGCTGGCTTTTCTATATTATTCACCAGCTAGTTTCCTCCTTAAGTCTTCTGTAATTAATGCTTCAATAATACTATCTAGTTCTCCATCCATCACGCGATCTAAGGCCATAATTGAAAAATTAATTCGATGATCCGTTACCCGATTTTGTGGGTAATTATAGGTTCTAATCTTTTCTGATCGGTCACCAGAGCCAATTTTACTTTTGCGTTCACTGTCAATTTCTGATTCTTGTTCGCTCATCATTTTATCATATAGTTTTATTTTTAAAAGTTTCATGGCTTGATCTTTATTTTTCATTTGACTTCGTTCATTTTGACAAGTTACCACCGTATTAGTTGGAAGATGTGTAATCCTTACTGCAGAATTGGAGGTATTTACAGATTGTCCTCCTGCTCCACTACTATGATATACATCAATTTTTAAGTCACTTTCTTTAATTTCGATATCCACATCTTCTACTTCTGGCATAACGAGAACGGTTGCTGTAGATGTATGAACGCGACCTTGGGTTTCCGTTACAGGAACTCTTTGTACACGATGTGCTCCACTTTCATATTTTAGTTTTGAATATACATTTTCTCCTTTAATCATGCACTCTACGGTTGCAAAGCCACCACTTGCACCTTCTACTTGATGATTGATTTCTATTTTCCACCCATTTTTTTCTGCATAATAGGTATACATTCTTAAAAGATCTCCAGCGAAGATGTTTGCTTCATCTCCCCCAGCTGCTCCACGAATTTCCATAATGACGTTTTTGCCATCATTTTCGTCTTTCGGAATTAATAGAATTTCTAGTTCATGGGTGATTTTTTCTAATTTTTCTGTATTTTCTGATAATTCCATCTCAGCCATTTCTTTTAATTCTGGATCTACCAATAGTTTTTTTGCTTGTTCGATGTTTTCTTTTACTTTTTTATATTCTTGATATTTTTCAACCGTTTCTTGTAAGTCGCTTTGTTCTTTGGATAATTTCTTTATTTTATTAAAGTCATTCATTACTTCTGGACTCATTAATTCTTCTTTTATTGAATTAAATCGTTCTAATATTGTTTCTAATCTTTCTTCCATAGGATATCCTTTCTAACCAAATGAAAGTTTTTACTAGATGTTTTCTCCTTCTTCGTCTTCATCGATTACTACTAAGTCTTTTAAATCTTCATCTTCACTGTCTTCATCCTCTTCATCGTAGTAATCTGTTTCTTCCTCTTCTTCTGGTTCTTCTGTATTTTCTTCAAAGACTTCATCATCATCTTCATCAATGATGACTTTTTCGCTATGTTTTTCTTTTAAGTCCCAAAAACCATTATCTAACATTGTAAATCTTTTGTCGGTTGTTAATATTTCAAAAAAATCAGCGATTCTTTCTTCGAATTCTTGATCACTTAAGTTTAATAATTTACATACTTTTTTGAATAAATCATTGATTTTCATTTTTTTATTAGCATCTTTTAATATTAAATATGCCACATCATCATAGCTCATTTGTTCTAATTCTTCTTTTGGTATATCACTTAATTTCATTTTCATTTCCTCCTAAAACTTTTACTGGTTCCTTTCATAAAGAATCCTTTTTACGATTATTTTTATTAATCGGTTCAAATTTAATTAAGTATTCTACGCCATTATATGCAAAATTATTCTTCTTGTCTATCCTTAATTTAATAATTTACTTCAATTTTCATTTTTTTATCTTCTGTTTCAATACTATAGGTAAGTTTTAAATTATTTTTTTCCTCTTCCCAAATGGCAAAATCAACGTTAATATCTAGATTTATTTCTTGTTCTTTCAATTTATAAGTACAGGTTTCTTTGGAAAAATCTAATGTAAAACAAAATTCTTCATTTTCACGAATGAAAATCTTCTTTTCGAAATCTAGAATATGAGAAATGTTTTCCATTGTAAAATAGAGGATATTGTTCTTTTTTTGATAAGGAATATCTGACTCTTGTAGTTTGCATTCCTCTTCTTGATATAATTTAATATTTAAATTCAAAGAGTTTCCTCCTTCAATTTGCCATTATATCATAAACTTTCTTTGATTTCATCAGGTATTATTTTTTCCCATTTTTCCATAATAAAATTAGGTGACTCATGATGAGGAAAAAGATACTTTTTGGCATTCGATTGGGTATTTTTCTTTTTCTTTCGCTATTTATTATGATAGTGGGTTTATATATTTATGCTTTTTTTAGTCCCAAGTTGGAATTAAAGAATTTAGGGAAAATTTATTTATATGACCAAGCGGAAGAGTTGGTTTTTCAAGGTGCAAATCAAAATGAATGGGTCTCTTTAGATGAAATGAATGAAGATTTAATTCATGCTGTTATCAGTGTCGAGGATAAAAATTTTTATCATCATCATGGATTTGATTTTCTAAGAATTATCAAGGCTTTTGTTACAAATATTTTTAAAAATACACGTCAAGGTGCTTCTACTATTAGTCAGCAATATATAAAAAATATGTTTTTAACGTTTGATCAAACTTGGAGAAGAAAAATTAAAGAAGCTTTTTTAACCGTAGAATTGGAAGTTCATTATTCTAAAGATGATATTTTAGCAGGATATTTAAATACGATTAATTATGGAGAAGGAAATTATGGAATTGGAGAAGCTAGCCAGTATTATTTTAATAAACAAGCTAAAGATTTATCTCTTGAAGAGGCGATTATGCTTGCTGGAATTCCCAAAAGCCCAAATCGTTTTAATCCCATTGCTGATTATGATGCCTGTTTAAAAAGAGCGATGATTGTGGCTCATGCAATGCTTGAAAATGGCTATATTACGCAAGATACTTATGATCATTTATTTCAAGAAAAGATTACAATTTATGGAAAAGAGGAGTTACATCATTCTCAAATGATTCAATATTATCAAGATGCTGTTTTTAGTGAATTAAATCAAACAAAAGGAGTTCCTCTTAGTTTAATGGAATCTGGAAGTTTACGGATTTATACTACTATGAACCAAGATACGCAAAGACAGATGGAACAAATTATTAAAGATTATATGAAAGATCAGGAAGATTTACAGATTGCAAGTGTTTTTATTGATCCAAAATCGGGAGCAATTTTAGCATTAACGGGAGGTTATGATTATTCTCTTAGTCAGTATAATCGTGCTACTATGGCAAAACGACAAGTTGGTAGTACCATGAAACCTTTCTTATATTATGCAGCACTAGAAAATGGACTTACGTCTTCTTCTACTTTTTATAGTAGTGAAACCACTTTTGTATTTTCTAATAATCAAACGTATCATCCTTCTAATTATAATCAAATTTATGCTAATCAAGATATTACTATGGCTGCCGCTTTAGCATATTCGGATAATATTTATGCTGT
The DNA here is from genome assembly GCA_947627835.1 of uncultured Bacilli bacterium. GTDB lineage: Bacteria > Bacillota_I > Bacilli_A > RF39 > UBA660 > MGBC162267. The sequence goes on from CANQXM010000040.1 coordinate 6,216, forward strand.
AAAAACGCATTTATTTTTAGGAGAAAATACTCTTGTGGATACAGCAAAGCGGGCTGGGATTGTGGAAGAAATTCTTGCCAATCCTTCTTTGGCACTTGGAACTAGCGAACTTAATATGATTGACTTTGCTACTGGTTATGTTACTTTGGCAAGTGGTGGAGCTTATCATAAACCTTATTTGATTGAACGGGTAGAAGATTTGGATGGGCACATTTTGTATGAACATAAGAAAAAAAATGAGATTGTTTTAAATGGGAATTATGTTTATATTTTAAATGAAATGTTAACTAATACTTCAAATTCTGCTTTTAATACTTATACTACTCCGACAGCTCTTTCTCTAGCTTCTAGAATGTCTCGAAAATATGCTTTAAAAACGGGTACGACGGATACGGATTGTTGGAGTGTAGGGTATACTCCAGATGCTTTGGGATTAGTATGGGTTGGTAAGGATGATAGTAGTGAAGTTGGAAGCATTGCCAGTCGAATTTCTAAAAATGTTTGGCTAGATACGATGGAATATTATTTAAAAGATTATGAGCCCACTTGGTATGAAACCCCTATTAATGTCGTTGGTGTGATTTTAGATGCTCTTACAGGAAACGCGGTTACTAATTCTAAGAACAGTACTATTTTTTACTATGAAAAAGGAACGGAGATGCGAAATCAGTTACCTTCTTAAAAAAACTCATTACGAAATTTAACAGAGTAATTATTAAATTTTTGTCCTTTTTTAGCCATTAAAAATACACCTTCTTTCGGAGGTGTATTCTATCATATTTTCTTTAAACTAGTTTTTTTATTGATGTCTACTCTAAAGGGTGCAGTTCATTATGAGTTTATTTTTTTATTTTGATATTCATTTGATAATTTTCATCTAAGTCAATTTCTTCAATTTCAACAATAAAGCCACGATCAATCATTGAACTAACTAAATTACGAACCATGTTGATGGCTGTCTTTAAGTCGGTTCCATTTTCTTCTTCTAGTTTTTGGGAATAATTTGGGTCTAGTGTATCAATTGTAGCAACCGGATCGACAATGGAATCTTCTTTTATGTCAGCTTGTTTTTCTTCAATAATATTTTCATTATTTGTAATATTATTTGTTGCTTCAAATAAACTTGGCTGATTATTTTCATTTTCTTCCTCGGATGATATATCAAGTCCATCATCTAAAACTTCGATTTCATTTGATAACGGATTTACTGTTTCTTCTTTTGGTGTGGAAAGAAGGTTATCCATCATACTCATATTGGCAGCTTCATCTTCTAAAAAATTAAAAAATTTATTTTGATTTTCTTTTGGTTTTATTTCTTGTTCTTCGATTTCTTGATTTGGTTTTTGTAGTTCATCCATAGGTTTCATCATACTTTCTACGTCGTGCAATTCTCGTACTGGATTAATATCCGTAGCATTATTCACGATGGTTTCTAAGTTTGGTGTTAAATTTACTAAAGGGATATTTTCTTCTTCCTCTGTCGTTCCTTCTTTTAGTTTTTTTAGTTCCATATCGAGTTGACGAACAGTCATTCTTTTATCAATAATTTTTTTTAACCACTTCTTTTGATCTTCTTTTGATAATGCTAATAAGGCACGGGCGTGGCGCTCACTAATTTTTTCATTCAATAAGGCATTTTGAACATCTTCATCAAGATTTAAGAGTCTTAGTTTATTTGCAACGGATGATTGCGATATTCCCATTTTTTCTGCTAATTGTTCTTGGGTCATATATCCTCTATCTAATAAACTCTTATATGATTTTGCTTCTTCGATAGCAGTTAAATTTCTTCTTTGAATATTTTCCACTAAAGCTACTTCTGCACTTTGGTTATCATCAATATTTGAAATAATTGCTGGAACTTTCTGAAGTCCTGCCATTGTTGCTGCTTTGTATCTTCTTTCTCCTGCAATAATTTCGTATTTATCTCCTAATCTTCTTAAAACAAGTGGCTGAATAATTCCATGTTGTTTAATGGACTGGGAAAGTTCTTTTAAGCCGGTTTCATCAAATGCTAGACGTGGTTGAAACCGATTTGGGATGATATCTTCTACAGGTATTAATTCGATATTCTTCTCCATGTTCACATGAATCAGCCCCTATTCTCTATTTTATTTTAACTTAGAAATTCTTTTTTTTCAATGGTTTTTTCAAAATCATTTGGTAAGGCCTTGGGTAATTTTTAGGGGTCAATTTTTCTTTTTGGATTTTAATAATGCATCGCTCATCGTTTTGAGTTGGTAATGTATAGATTTCTTTTTCTTTGATGGTTCCATTTAAAATTTCTACTGTTTCGATAGCATTTTCTAATTCTTCTTTTTTATTTGATTTCATTGCTAAGAAATAACCTCCAACTTTTAAAAGTGGAAAGGAAATTTCTAATAAGATTCTTAACTCTGCTACGGCACGGGAAGTAATAATATCATATTTTTCTTTGGTAGTTTTTGCATACTCTTCACTTCTTTGATAAATGGTATGAGCATTTAAAATCTGTTCTTTTTCTATAAATTGATTTAAAAAATCAATTTTTTTATGATTAGAATCTAGTAAGTCTACAGTCAAAGTTGGAAAGCAAATGGCTAATACAAGTCCTGGAAAACCCCCTCCCGTTCCAATATCTAAAACTTTTTCATTTTGGGGATGAAAGGATTTTGTAATCATTAAAGAATCATAAAAATGTTTTAAATAAATTTTTTCTTTATCAGTGATTGCTGTAATATTTGTATGTTGATTGTATTCGATTAAAAAATTGGCATAGTCTTCTAATTGCTCTTGTTGTTTTTCATTTAAATTTATATTTAACTTTTTTACAGCATTCAAAAATTCATTAAAGTTCATTGTGACTATACTCCTTTTTTAAATATATGATTAATATGGATATATCAGAGGGATTTACACCACTAATTCTCGCTGCTTGCCCAATCGAAATGGGTCTTATTTCCATTAGTTTTTGACGAGCTTCGGATGCTAAATTTTTAATTTTCGTGTAGTCTATATCAGCAGGAATTTGTTTTTCTTCTAGTTTTAGCATTTTTTCAATATCTCGATTTGTTTTTTTTATATATCCTTCGTATTTTACGCTAATTTCTACTTGTTCTAAGACTTCTTTTGAATAAGGAAGATTTAGAAATTCTTGAATGATTTCCATGTTAAAATCAGGTCTTTTTAGAAGTTCATAGAAACTTTTTGAACTTGGTAATTGAATATTTAAGTTTTTTAATTTTTGTTTATTTTCTTCATTTAATTTTAATTTTTCTTCTTTTAGTAATCCTAGACATTCTTCTATTTGTTTTCGTTTCTTTTGGGTATTTTCATATTGTTTTTTGGTAATCGTTCCTAGTTGATAAGCAATATCTCGCAAGCGTAAATCCGCGTTATCGTGTCTTAATAATAAGCGGTATTCTGCTCTTGATGTTAGCATACGGTAAGGTTCTTTGGTTCCTTTGGTTACCAAATCATCAATCAAGACTCCAATATAAGCGTCACTTCTTTTTAAAATAAGCGGATCTTTTTGTTGTAATTTTAATGTAGCGTTGATTCCAGCAATTAGTCCTTGTCCTGCTGCTTCTTCGTAACCACTAGTTCCATTAATTTGTCCTGCTGTAAAAATTCCTTCTACCACTTTAGATTCTAGGGTTGGTTTAATTTGCAATGGGTTAATCGCATCATATTCAATGGCATAAGCATATTTGGTTATCTTCGCGTTTTCTAGTCCTTCTAGGCTATGAACCATTTGTTCTTGAATGTCCCTTGGCATACTTGTAGAAAAACCTTGTAAATACCATTCATCATAATACAAACTTTCTGGTTCTAAAAAAAGTTGATGACGTTCTTTATCTTTAAATCTTACTAATTTATCTTCGATAGATGGACAATATCTTGGTCCGACGCCAGTGACATAACCTCCGTACATAGCTGATTTTTTTAAGTTATCTAAAATGATTTTATGAGTTTTTTTATTGGTATAAATTAAATAACATTTTTGTTGTTCATTAATTTTATAAGTTGGTTTTTCATCGAAACTAAATGTGTAATATTCTTGATCTCCTAATTCTTCTTTCATTTTTGAAAAATCAATGGTGGAAGCTTTAATTCGCTGAGGAGTTCCGGTTTTTAAGCGTTGAATTTCGAATCCTAATTTTTTTAAGTTATCACTTAATTCATTGCTTCTTTTTTCCCCATGTGGGCCACCGATGGTATTTTCACTTCCAATTAAAATATTACTTTTTAGATAAGTTCCCGTTGTTAAAATTAGTGTTTTTGTCTCTATTTTTGTGTGATCACTTAAAATAACCGCTTTGATTTTTTGATTTTCTACTTCGAGATCTTCTACCGTTTGTTCTAAAATTGTTAAATTTTTTGTCTGTTTTAATTCTTTTAACATATTTTGGGGATATGTAACCTTATCTGCTTGGGCGCGCAAAGAACGAACCGCTGGTCCTTTGGCGCTATTTAGCATTTTGATTTGAAAGTGGGAGTGATCTGCAACTCGACCCATTAGTCCACCCAAGGCATCGATTTCTCTTACAATAATTCCTTTGGCTGTTCCTCCAATGGATGGATTACATGGCATATCAGCAATATTTTTGATATTCATTGTGATT
>CANQXM010000041.1 GCA_947627835.1 uncultured Bacilli bacterium
CAAGAGCCATTGCAAGAGAACCTGAAATTTACATCTTTGATGATTCCTTTTCCGCACTTGATTATAAAACCGATGCAACCTTGCGCCATGAATTAAAAAAATATACCAAGGATGCAACTTCCTTAATTGTGGCTCAAAGAATTGGAACCATTATGAATGCCGATAAAATCATTGTACTAGATAAAGGAAGATGTGTAGGAATTGGTACCCATAAAGAACTTTTGAAAAATTGTGAAGTTTATGAGCAAATTGCACTCTCTCAACTTTCAAAGGAGGAATTAGAAAATGCCTAAAAGACCAGTAAAACAAGAAAAAGCCAAAAACTTTAAATCGGCCATTCTCCGCCTTTTTAAAGAATTAAATCCGTTTAAAACTTGGATTATCATCGGTTTAGTTCTTGCAGCATTTGGTTCTGTTTTATCGATTATGGCTCCAAATCGGTTATCAGATCTAGTTGATAAAATTTCCGAAGGTTTGGTGATCAATACCAAAAATCTTGAAAACATTACCAAAAGTATAGAAGAAAATAGTAATGAAGAAACCATCAAAAATACGCTTCCTAAAATACTTTCAATCGATATGAGTGAAGAAACCCTTAAAAAAATTATGACATCCAAAGAAATCACGTTAGAAGAAAAAGGCAAGTTTCAAACATTTCTTGAAGAAATAAAAGGAAAAGAACAAGAAAAAATTTTAGAAGAAATGACGACCTTACCAAATAGTATTGTAAAAATCATCTTGCCAGATTCTACCTATCAAGATGTAAAAATAACAACCGAAGAAAAATTAAGTCTTCTAGCTATGATGAAAAATCCAAGCGAAGCAGAAGAACTTCCGACCAATCTCATGAGTATCTTTTTACAAGACATTACCATCGATAATGTGATTATCTCTAAAGAAGATCAAATCAAATTTCTGCAAACGATGCGTACATTAAACGAAAATACCGATGCCGGTGCCCTCTATGAAAAAATCGATGAACTTCCAGAAAACATTTATAAATTAGTAGAACCAACTTTTGATTTTGAAGGAATTAAAAAAATTGTTTTCTTTCTAGTGGCACTCTATATTTTCTCCGCCATCTTTACCTACATCGAAGCCATCTCTATGACGTTGGTATCCAATCGCTTTGCCAAACAATTGCGAGAAAGAATTTCTAAAAAAATAAATAAATTGCCACTCAAATACTTTGATAAAAATCAAACAGGAGATATCTTATCAAGAGTAACCAATGACGTAGATACCATCGCCCAAAGCATGAACCAGTCTTTTGCCACCTTAGTAAGTGCTACGACGTTATTTATTGGAACGACAATCATGATGTTTGTAACCAATTGGATTATGGCCTTAACTGCGATTATTGCAAGTATGATTGGGTTTGTCTTCATGTTCCAAATTCTTGGCAAATCACAAAAATACTTTGTAGAAAGACAAAAGTATCTCGGTGATTTAAATTCACACATTGAAGAGATTTATTCCGGATTAAATGTAGTAAAAGTATATAACGGGAAAAAACTTGCCAATGAAAGATTTGATACACTCAATGAAGAAGTGTATGAAGCCAATCGAAAAAGTCAATTTTTATCTGGACTAATGATGCCACTTATGAATTTTATTGGGAACTTTGGTTATGTAGCAGTTTGTATCATGGGAGCCATCTTAACAATGAATGGTCATATTACCTTTGGGGTAATCGTTGCATTTATGACATATGTCCGTTTATTTACTTCTCCTTTATCTCAAATCGGTCAAGCAATGACAGCCCTTCAAACAACCGCAGCAGCAAGTGAACGGGTATTTGAATTTGTGGATGAAAAAGAAATGGATAACCAAAAAGACATTACAAAAGTATTAGATAAGAGTAAAGTAAAAGGAAATATTACGTTTGAAAATGTCGAATTTACTTATGATGGAAATAAAACCCCAACCATTAAAAACTTCAGTGCCAAAGTCTCTGCAGGTCAAAAAATTGCCATCGTCGGTCCAACTGGAGCAGGAAAAACAACCATGGTAAACTTGCTGATGAAATTTTATGAAATTAATAAAGGGGATATTCAAATTGATGGCGTATCCACAAAAGAACTTACGAGAGAAAATATCCATGGCCTTTTTACAATGGTGTTACAAGATACCTGGTTATTTGATGGAACCATCAAAGAAAACATTATTTACAATAGAGAAAATATTCCCGATGAAAAAGTCAAAGAAGTTTGCAAAGTAGTAGGACTAGATCACTTTATTAAAACCTTGCCAAATGGCTATGATTCCAAAATATCAGAAAGTGATAGTGTTTCAGCAGGACAACGCCAATTACTAACCATTGCTCGTGGAATGATTGAAGATGCACCATTTTTAATCCTAGATGAAGCAACCAGCAATGTAGATACCAGAACTGAAGAACTCGTCCAAAAAGCGATGGATAAACTAACCGAAGGAAGAACTTCCTTTATTATCGCGCATCGTCTTTCCACGATTAAAAATGCCGATTTAATTTTAGTCATGAAAGATGGAAACATCATAGAACAAGGTTCTCATGAAGAACTCATGAAACAAAAAGGCTTCTATTCTGACTTATACAATTCGCAATTTGAACTATCTTAAAAAAGCACTGGTTGCTTTTCTTTTTTTGCAAACTTGCACTATTTTTAGAATATGCTATAATAGCTATCCAGAAAAAGGGAAAAAAGATGAAAGAAAAATTAAATAATAAAGAACTAAAAAATGGTCTTATCTTAGTAGCATTTGGAATTCTTTTTTACATGCTTCTAAGTAATTTAAATGTCGTGCTGAAAATGATTAAAGAAGTAATAACACTCTTTTCACCGTTTTTAATCGGACTCATGATAGCTTTTGTGTTAAATGTACCTATGAGTATGATTGAAAAGTGGTTAGAAAAAAGAAAAAAAATCAAAAGAAAAGGCCTTCGCCGAATGATTTCTTTAAGTTTATCTATTTTGATGGTTCTTGCCATCATCTTGATTGTAGTAGCTTTAATTATTCCAGATTTAGGAAAAACAATCACGTCCTTTGTAAGTCACATTCCAATTTTAATTAAGGATGTCGAACAAAGCTTACAAAATCTTGCTAAGAATAATCAAACGCTCCAAAATTGGTTACAAAAGATTGATTTTCGTCCCGAAGCCATTCAAAGTCAACTAGAAATCTGGCTTAAAAGTGCTGGAACTGGGATTTTAACAAATTCACTAAACTTTGTTTTTTCACTATTTAGTATCCTTTCGACCGGCTTTATTGCTTTTGTCTTTGCTTGTTATGTTCTGGCTGAAAAAGAAAAACTAGCCATGCAATTTAAAATGGTTTTACAATCCTTTCTAAAAGAAAATACCGTAAAAAACTTTTTTAGAGTAACGGCTTTAGCAAATACTACCTTTAGTAAGTTTATTAGCGGTCAATGCCTAGATGCCTTAATATTAGGTCTATTAATGTTTATCGGTATGGTACTCTTTTCATTTCCTTATGCTTTATCCATTTCAGTTTTGATTTCCTTAACGGCTTTAATTCCTGTCTTTGGAGCTTTCATAGCAATGTTTGTAGGGGCCTTATTAATCAGTTCCGTAAGCATCGAACAAGCCATTTACTTCATCATTTACTTTTTAATCATTCAACAAATTGAAGGAAACTTCATCTATCCAAAAGTGGTAGGATCATCCGTTGGGCTTCCTGCCATTTGGACCATTATGGCCGTAACGATTGGAGGTAGTTGCTTTGGCATCTTCGGTATGCTAATAAGCGTTCCCGTATCTTCCATTTTATATGCTCTTGCCAAAGAGTGGATTAAGAAAAGACAACCAAAAACTCAAGTAAAAATCCAATTACCGAAAAGAAACACTTAAGATTTGATCAAAATAAAGAGAAGAGCCATCTTGAAATAAAATGCGTTTTTGATCATGGAATATTTGCCAGATAATATTTACTTTTTCTTGAAAATTTCCTTGGTAAAAATAAATGATTTGCACGGGAATTCGACTGTGATAAGCTTCTTTTAATTTTTGTTCTATTTCAAATAATTGATCGTCACTCATCAGTGGCTTTTCTTTTTTCCGTTTTTCCTTCAAAATTTCAGAAACCATTTGCTTACTAGAAGAAAGAGAATCAAAAGGCATCCATTTCATCATGCCACGATCTTTCATTCGTGATGACCACCAATCTTTTGATTGCGTTCAACAATGGTCGAATCGGGAAGGAGGGAAGAAGCCACTAACAAACTATTTTTTCCAAATTTATGATGAATTTCATCGACCGCCGTATGATACTGATTTTGTTTTTGAACCGCACTAAAATCTTCAAACAACGTAAGTTGCAAACTTTCTTTTTTACTTAAATGTCCCACAGAAATCGTAACTTTGCGAATGGGTTGTTCCTCATAATAACGATCAAATAAACTTTCACAAGCGTTTAAAATGATGTGGCTATCATCCGTAGCACGATCTAATTTCATCGAATGATAAAAGCCACCACCCACATTTTTAGAATACCCAATTCCAAAACCAATCACACTGCCTTCCAAATGCTGTTCGCGAAGTCGCCGACAAATGACATCCACCATTTCCGTTAAAATAAGTTTTCCATTGGTAGCATAATAATCTTTAAATAAAACTTGACTATGAGAAATGGACTTTTCTTTGGGAGGAATGCGAAAATCTTGAATTCTAGATTCATCAAGTCCATTCGCATGTCGCCATAACTCAACCCCCATCACACCATATTTTTTCTGTAACTTAGAAACATCATAATAGGCAAGATCACCAATCGAGTAAATTCCCATTCCATTTAAATTCCGCTCCATGCGTGGTCCGATTCCCCACATTTTGGATAACGGTGTAATTTTCCATAATTTCTTAGGAACATCCTCCATCGTCCATTTGGCAATGCCATTTTTATACTTCTTCGCTTCGACATCCATAGCCACTTTAGCAAGAAATAGGTTAGGTCCAATACCACAAGTCGCAGTAAGACCCGTTTTTTCTTCGATGGTTTTTAAAATCGTCAACGCCAGTTCTTCATCGGTTTTTTGATACATCCAAAGATAATTCGTGACATCCAAAAAACATTCATCAATGGAATAGACATGCAAATCTTCTTCAGCAATAAAGTCTAAATAAATGCTGATAACTTCCTTGCTTTTCTGTAAATAAAGACGCATTCGGGGTGGAACAATTTGATAAGAAATCGTTTTCGGAATCTCATATAAACGCGTTCTTCCCTTAATACCCATTTGCTTTAAATAAGGAGTAACAGCAAGAGTAATCGCACCTTTTCCTTGCTTAGGATTTGCTACTACGAGTGGAACTTCAAAAGGATTAAGACCTCGATCGATGCATTCAACCGAAGCAAAAAAACTTTTTAAATCAATACAAAGAATATGCCTTTCATTCATGATAATCACCCAAAAAGAACAAATGTTCTATAAAAATTATAACAAAAAATAAAAAAGATACAATCACCAAATGTTGGAAATTTGCATCTTTCTCATCTTTTCTTTATACTAAAAAGAAAGAAGGGATTTCATGAAAGAATATCAAGCCTGGATAGAAGAGTTAAAAAAAAGTGGAGAAGAATCCTATGCCAAGTTTTCTCAAAAACTCATCAAAACCAAATATGAAATCTTAGGAATTCGTCTGCCAAAACTTCGCAAGATGGCAAAAGAACTTGCTTGTGAAGATACCTCTTGGTTACTTGCTGATTCCTCCAATCAATACCTAGAAGAAGTGATGATTAAAGGCTTTTTAATTGCTACCAAAAAAGAACCAGATTTTTGGCAAGCCTTTGCAAATTTTTTACCCCTCATTGATAATTGGTCCCTTTGTGATAGTTTCTGTAATAGTTTAAAAATATTTTCTTATGAAAAGGAAGAAAAATTTACAAAAGTAATTTCTTTATTAAAAGCAAAGGACCCCTTTACCATTCGGGTAGGACTCGTTATAATATTATTGTACTATCGAGAAAGAAAATATTTAAAAACCATCTTCACAGCCATTGAAAAAATCCAAGTGGAACATTATTATGTTGATATGGCGATTGCTTGGTTGCTAGCTGAAAATTATGAAGTTCATCCAAGAGAAATCGAAAACTTTTTAAAAAAGACCAAATTAAAAGCCTGGACCGTGAATAAAGCCATTCAAAAAATAAATGAATCTCGCCGGATTTCAAAAGAAGAGAAAGAAAAGATGAAAAAATATAAAAGGAGAAAAGAAAAATGAAAACAAGCAAAAAATTGTGGGCATTATTATTTATTATGTTATGTTTAATTACTGGATGCAAAAAAGAAACCCACACCAAAGGAACCCTTGATGGCATATCTTATGAAGAAACCGAAGAAGTTACAGAATATGTGAAAATTGAAATGACGACCGGAGATATTATGATTGCGGAGTTATATAAAGATGTTGCACCCATTACGGTTGCCAATTTTCAAAAACTAGTATCCGAAAAATTTTATGATCACTTAACTTTCCATCGCATTAGTGAAAACTTTATGATTCAAGGAGGAGATCCCCTTGGAAATGGAACCGGTGGTTCGCGTGAAAAAATCAAAGGAGAATTTGCGAAAAACGGAGTAGAAAACAACTTAAGCCATGAAAAAGGCGTACTATCCATGGCTCGTAGTCAAGACTATGACTCCGCATCCAGTCAGTTCTTTATTTGTCATGCTACTGTTCCTTACTTAGATGGCGAATACGCAAGCTTTGGGAAATTAATTGCAGGATATGAAACCTTAGACAAACTTGCCAAAACCAAAGTAAAAAGTGACGGAGAAACACCAGTAAGTGCACCGATCATAGAAAGTATTCGTTTTGTAAATATTTCCGTAGTTGAATTGACAAACGAAGAATAATTTGCTAGACTAGACCAAAATCAATGAGAAAAGAAGAGTAAAATGAAAACTGAAACAAGAAAGTACGTGGCTGATGAAAACGTACCAGCAATCATTTGAAAGAAACTTTTCGAGAGGTTACCGTATACAAAGTAACCCGCAAGGAAATTGCGTTATCAAAGAAAGACCCAATTAAGGTGGTACCACGAAGCAGTTCGTCCTTATGAAGAATTGCTTTTTTTAATGAAAGGAAGAAAATGATGACAAGAAAAGAATATGCGGACTTTTTAGTACCCAACATTAAACATGACCGCGAATATTATGAAAAAAAATACCCCAAACGGAATTTAGAAGAAGGCGCTATCGTCCTTCGTGTTGCTCCAAGTCCTACTGGATTTGTACACTTTGGAACCCTTTTTCAAGGCCAATTAGACCATAACTTAGCGAAAAACTCAAAAGGAGTTTTCATGCTTCGAATTGAAGATACCGATCAAAAAAGAGAAGTCGAAAATGGCATTGAAGAAATTTTAGAAGCCTTTAAATTCTATAATATTACGTATGATGAAGGACCTATTTCCAAAACGGAAGAAAAAGGTGCTTATGGACCCTACATTCAAAGTAAAAGAAAAGATATTTATGGAGCTTACGTCAAAGACTTAATTGAAAAAGACCTCGCTTATCCATCTTTTATCACCGAAGAAGAATTAGAGCGTCTTCGTCACGAGCAAGAAGTTTCAAAAAGCCGAATTGGCTACTATGGAAGATATGCCGTCGATCGAAATTTACAAATGGAAGAAGTCATTGAAAGAGTAAAAAGAAATGAAAAATATGTAATTCGTTTAAAATCTCCAGGAAACTTTGATCATAAAATTGTCTTTCATGATTTAGTAAAAGGAAAAGTGGAAATGCCTGAAAATGACATTGATCACGTTATCTTAAAAGGCGATGGACTGCCAACTTATCACTTCGCTCATGTAATTGATGATCACTTAATGCATACAACCCATATCACACGAGGAGATGAGTGGTTAAGTAGCTTGCCAGTTCATATTCAAATGCACGAAATGCTAGGATTTGAAATTCCCAAATACGCACATATTGCTCCAATTATGAAAGAAGAAGATGGCAAACGAAGAAAAATTAGCAAACGAAAAGACCCAGAAGCCAATGTCTTTGAATTTAAAAAAAGAGGAATTCCCATCGAAGCCATAAAAGAATACTTGATGACCCTTTCAAACTCCAATTTTGAAAGTTGGTTTGAACAAGATGAAACGAAAGACATTGATGACTTTAAAATAACTTTCGAAAAAATGAATGTAGCAGGAGCTCTTTTTGACATCGAAAAAATTATCAATCTAAGTAAAAACTTTATTGCTCGCTTAAGTGCGGAAGAATTTTACGAGCGAGTTCTTTCATGGGCGGAAGAATTTGATCAACCATTTTATGAATTACTTAAAAAAGAAAAAGAAACTGCTATCAAAATGCTAAACATTGAACGAGGTGGCAAAAAACCAAGAAAAGACTATAGTGCTTATAGCGATGTCTATCAAAATATCTGGTATATTTTTGATGAAAAATGGGATGTACCAAAAGAAGAATATGAATTTGATAAAATAAATGATGTAGAAGAAATTAAAAAGATTTTAACGACATATCTTGAAAAATATTATGATGAAAAAGATGATCAAGATGTATGGTTTGAAAAAATCAAACAACTCTGTGAAGAACTTGGATATGCGGCGAATATGAAAGATTATAAAGAAAATCCAGAAAAATACAAAGGAAATGTAGCAGATGTTTCCACCGTCATTCGCGTTGCTACAACAAGTAAAAAACAAACCCCAAATCTTTACGATATCTTACAAATTTTAGGTAAAGAAAAAATAGCAAGTCGCTTTGCCAAATGGATGAAATAAAAACATAGGCAAGTTTATGGAAAAAGAAAAAATTACTTTATCAGCGTTAAAGAAACTTCCAAACTTACAAGAAGAAAATCCGTATATCAAACGCCTCGATAAAAATACCATTCTAAAACTATTAAAACCATTTTATCAAAATCATCCCGAATATCAGATTGAGCAAAAATATGAATATAGTGAAGAGTTAAAAGAAATAGAGGGGTTAGTTCTTCCCAAAGCCAAAGTAGTTTCAGAAAATAATCAAGTAGTGGGAGCCATATACGATTACATCGATGCCCCTTCTTTAAAAGAGATGGATGATTCAAAAAACTTAGATCTAAATTACTACAGTAAACGTTATCAAAAACTTCAAAAACGGTTACAAGCGTGTAGTGAAAAAGGCGTGATTATCACGGATTTAAACACGCTTTCAAATATCTTATATAAACAAGATCAATACTATTTTATTGATTATGAAGATATGCAGATAAAAGATTGTCCGACGCCCATTATGTCCTCATTTATTTCCAAGAAAATATTAAAAATGCCAAAATATTATCAAGAACCCTTCTTTACAAATGATTTTGCCAAATTATCACTAGCAAGTCTTTTCTTTCTTGATGTATTTGAACTAAACTTGACCAATATTTGGAAACTTTTACAACTTCGTCCCGACAAAGCAAGAGAACTTCTTCAAAAAATGGGAATTTTAGATTTTCAAGAACTCCAAACTTTACTTTTGAATGTAATCAGTAAACAAACCCCAAATCCTTGGTTAGATGAAGTCTTAACGGCTTTAAAAAATTATCATTTAACCTATTGTGAAGATGCGCAAATTAGAAAAATTGTTTACCAAAAGGACTAAAAAAATTTAGTTCTTTTTTTCTTTTCTAAATAATACTAATAAATCCTAATTATCATATTTTTATTCGTAGATGAAATTAATTTTTCCATCGCTATAATAAAAAGAAATTTCTTAAAAGAAATCTACGACAGAATACGCCGTAATCTAAAAGAAAACAAACTTTATCCCGTTATAATTTCAGGTGAAATGGTGGATGAATATGAAAGTAAACGTAAAAGATTATTCCAATGGCGATATCATGCGTTTTCTAAGAGAATACGTAGGTCTTACCCAGCAAGAGTTAGCAGATCGATTAAAAAGAAATATTCGCACCATTCAACGCTATGAAAAAGAAGATATCAAAATTGATTTAGATCTCATTCGTGAACTTTGTGAAATCTCCGATTTAAACTTAACCATTGAATCCAAAAGAAAGCAGAAGGAATCAAAATAAATTCCTTTTTTTATTGCAAGAAAACATCCCATTGCTTATAATGAAAAAAGAAAGTAGATGGTAGCATGTACTATCAAAAAGGGGAAGACGAAATATTGAAAATCCTCGAAACTTCCAAAGAGGGATTAACTTTAGAAGAAGTAGAAAAACGAAAGAAAAAATACGGAAAAAATGAACTTCCCAAAAAGAAACCAGATAGCATTTGGAAAATAATATTCCACGAATTAACCGATCCCATTGTCCTTTTGCTTTTATTTACCGTAGGAATCTCTTTATTGATTCATGAAATCATTGATGCCGTTACCATTTCTTTGATTATCTTATTAGATGTCGCGATGGGTGCATATCAAGAAAATAAAGCCAATCACACAGCAGAAGCCTTAGAAAAATTAATAACCCAAAAAGTAAAAGTCATTCGTAGCGGCCAAAGAATGGAAATTTTATCAGAAGAATTGACACTTGGAGACATTGTCCTTTTAGAATCTGGAGATAAAGTAAGTGCCGACATGCGTATTTTATCATCTCATAACTTAACCATAGATGAAGCC
>CANQXM010000042.1 GCA_947627835.1 uncultured Bacilli bacterium
GCTTTAGTCAAAGTACATTGATTGGAATTATGGCATTAATTGTAGCAACCATCGTCCAATTAACCGAAAACTTTATTTTACAACCCGTTGTAATGAGCAAAACCATGAAACTACATCCCGTTACAATTATTTTAGGATTACTCATCTTTGAACACTTCTTTGGTATTATCGGAATGATTTTAGCAACCCCTTGCATCGCTCTTGCAAAAGTAGTTTACAAATTCTTTATTGAAAAGTATAATCTAACCTACAAAAGTCAAGTAGTACAAATTGATGATGAAAGATATGAAAATCCTTTAAAATAAACAACCAGCAAAACCTTTTTTTGAAAGGAGACAGACCCTATGAAAATAATCTTACTCGCCGGAAAAGCACGAAGTGGCAAAGGAGAAGTAGGAAAAATACTAAAACAACTATGGAATCAAAAACAGGAAAAAACCGTCCTGACTGAATATAGTAAATATTTAAAATTATATGCCAAAGAAATGACCGATTGGGATGGTTTCGAAAAAAACAAACCACGGAAATTTTTACAAGAAATGGGAACCTACATTCGGCAAAACTTAAATCATCCAGATTTTTTAATTGATCGAATGAAAGAGGATATAAAAATCTATGAAAAATTTTTTGATAATGTCGTCATCACCGATGTCCGTTTTCCAAAAGAAATTGAAGAAATCAAAAAAACATATCCGAAAACGTATGCAATCTATATTATAAATGAACATCGAATCGATGATTTGACCCCTTCTGAAAAAGATCACGAAACCGAACACGCCCTCGATGATTACCATGAATTTGATTACGTCATTGTCAATGACACCCAAAAAGAATTAAAAGAAAAACTAGCGGATATCATAAGCAATTTAGAAAGAGAGTAAAACCATGAATATTAAAGATTTATTTATAGAGTTTTTCAAAGAAAAAGGCCATGTAGAAATTCCTTCTGCACCCGTTGTTCCGGAAAACGATCCTTCTGTTTTATTTAATACAGCTGGCATGCAACCATTAATTCCTTATTTAATGGGAGAACCCCATCCAAGCGGAACAAGGTTATGTGATTATCAAAAATGTATTCGTTTAACAGATTTAGACTCGGTCGGAGACAAAACTCATCATACCTTTTTTGAAATGCTTGGAAATTGGAGTCTAGGAGATTACTTTAAAAAAGAAAGCATTGACTATAGCTTTGAATTTTTAACCAAAGTCTTAAAAATTCCTGTAGAACGCTTAGCAGTAACTGTATTTAAAGGGGATAAAGATATTCCCAAAGACGAAGAAAGTGCAAATTATTGGTTAGAACATCACATTTCTAGCAAGAAAATTGCTTATTTAGGAAAAGAAGATAACTTTTGGGCAGCAGGAGAAACTGGACCTTGTGGAACAGATACCGAAATTTTTTACTGGAGAAGTGAAGAAGAAGTTCCCGAAGTGTTTGATCCAAAAGATGATCGCTGGGTAGAAATATGGAATAATGTCTTTATGCAGTACAATCGTCTTGCAGATGGTACCATCACAATGCTTCCGAAAAAAAACGTCGATACCGGAATGGGATATGAACGAATCACAGCGGTAGTAGAAGGAAAAACGGATAATTATACTTCTTCGATTTGGAAACCGATTATTGCTACAATTGAAAAAATTGCCAACGTAACTTATGAAGGAAATGAAAAAAGCATTCGGATCATCGCTGATCATCTTCGAACGGCTGTCTTTATTGCTGCAGATAATGCCGGAATTCGTCCAAGTAACACCGATCAAGGGTATATTTTAAGAAGACTCATTCGTAGAGCAATTCGCTATGCTAAAATGCTTGGAATTGATCTAGAAAGTGATTGGGAACAAACCATTGCATCATCCATTATGGATGAATATGAAACCTACTATGATGAAATCAAAAACAATCGTGAAACAGTTTTACAAGTTTTAAAAGAAGAAAAGAAAAAATTCGCTCATACCCTAGAAAAAGGTTTGAAAGAATTTTCAAAAGTGATTGAAAGTAAGAAAGAAATTGATGGAACGACCGCTTTCCATTTATATGATACTTATGGCTTTCCAATTGAACTTTCCATGGAACTTGCCAGTGAAAAAAATATTCCCATCGATATCAAAGGATTCGAAGAAAAAATGAATGAACACCAAGAAAAATCAAGAACCGCTTCCAAAGGAAAATTCAAAGGTGGGTTAAGTGGCAATGGAGAAATGGAAACCAAATACCATACAGCAACCCATTTATTAAATGCAGCATTAAAAAAAGTAATCGGACCCGATACCCATCAAAGAGGAAGCAATATTACAGAAGAACGAATGCGTTTTGACTTCAATTGTGATCACAAGCTAACTGAGGAAGAAAAACAAAAAGTAGAAGCGCTAGTAAATGAGTGGATTAAGGAAGACTTACCAGTTACCAAGACGGAAATGAAGAAGCAAGAGGCCTTAAAAATGGGAGCAGAAGCCATGTTTATTGAAAAATATCCTGACATTGTAAATGTTTATCAAATCGGCAATGTTTCCAAAGAAATTTGTGGAGGACCTCATGTCACCCACACAAGCGAACTGGGTACTTTTAAAATCAAAAAAGAAGAAGCATCCAGTGCTGGAATCAGAAGAATCAAAGCGGTTTTAGAAGAAAATAATTAAAAAGAAACTATGAGTAGGAACCCGTTTCCTACTTTTTCTTTTGATAATTTATTTGCTATAATAAAAGAGGTGAGAACATGAGTGAAAAACTAATTCAAAAAGAAAAAGAACTACTAAAAGAAATTAAGAAAGCAAGAAAAGAGAAAAAAATTAGTCAACGTGGTTTGTGTGCCATATTAAATATGCAACAACCTTCTTTAGTAAAAATTGAAAATGGTCGAATATCACCTCAATTAAATACCCTTTTAAAAATACTAGAACCCCTTGGCTTAACGCTTATCATTACCAAAGACAAATAATCCCCTAGACTTGTAAAGAACGAAATAGTTTGATAAAATAACCATGTACTAAAGAGGTGAACCATGAGCGAAAATCATTTGTTCAATCTTTCTGCAGTAAAGGAAGAAACAATCAGAATAACTTTAAAAGAAGTATGTGATAGCTTAGAAGAAAAAGGATATACGGCCCAAATGCAATTAGTAGGATACCTCATGACTGGGGACGAAAAATACATCTCGAATTTTCAAAATGCTCGTGAAAAATTACTCGAATTAAATCGAGCAGATATTATTGCATATTTAGTAAAAGAAAGCTTAAAATAATGCGTTTTTTAGGATTAGATGTAGGAACCAAAACTTTAGGAGTAGCCATTAGTGATCGAACCAACACCATTGCAAGCCCCCTAATCACAATTCATTTTAAAGAAATGGATTTTCCAAGTGTCATTCCCAAATTAAAAGAAATCATAAAGACAAAAGAAATTACCGATTTAGTCTTAGGATGGCCGAAAAATATGGATAATACAGAAGGTTTTGCAGTTACTAGAACAAAAGAATTTAAAAAAATGATTGAAACCCTTTCATTACCCATTCATCTTGTAGATGAACGCTTATCAAGTCAGGAAGCAGAAAAACTCTTAATCAGTACGGATGTAAAAAGAATAAAAAGAAAAAAAGTAGTAGATAATGTCGCTGCAGCGATTATATTAGATACTTACTTAGTGGAAAGAAGGATTCAAAATGAACGAAAGTCCGAAGAAAAATAGTGTGTTTACCATCAAAAATGCAAATGGCATCGAAGTAGAGTGCGAAGTATTATTTACTTTTGACTCAGAAACTACCAAAAAAAGTTACATTGTATATACCGATAATACAACCGATGAAAGTGGTTCTTTAAAAGTTTATGCAAATACCTATGACCCAAGTGGAAAAAATATGAATTTGATGCCAATTGAAACCGAAATAGAATACAATACCATCGAAGCCATTTTAAATAAATTAGAAGAGACGGAAGCGAAAGAATGAAATTAAAAAAGAAAACCATCATTATTGGCACCATTCTCATTCTTTTATTTCTTTTTATTCTCTGTGGTTTCTTGTACTATAAAAATGCGATGAATCCAAAATCAAATAGCAATGAAGAACACATTTTTACACTCAATTCAGGAACTTCTAAACTGGAATTAGCAGATATACTAGAACAACAAGGACTCATCAAAAGTGGTCTTGCTTTAAAACTATATCTATTTTTTCATAGCAATTTAAATTTACAAGCAGGAACTTATGTCTTAACGGAAAGTATGACTCCTGAACAAATGCTTCAAAAAATGCATAAAGGAGATATCAAAAATGATAGCATTCGTTTGACACTTTATGAAGGAAAAAGATTAACAGAATACGCAGAGAGTATTGCCAAAAGCTTTGCTTTTACGAAAGAAGAAGTGTTAGAAAAATTAAATGATCCAACCTACTTGCAAGAATTAACCAGCAAATACTGGTTTTTAACAGAAGAAATTTTAGATGAAAATATTTACTATCCATTAGAGGGATATTTATTTCCAGATACTTATGAATTCAAAGAACATAGTAGTTTAGAAGAAATCATTGAAACGATTCTAAATAATACCAATGCCAAATTAGAAGATATCAAAGAAGAAATTTTAGCTTCTTCCTATAGTATTCATGAAATACTAGCAATGGCATCCATTATTGAATTAGAAGCAGTAGAAGAAAGTGATCGAGAAACAGTAAGTCAAGTAATCTATAAAAGACTTGAAACCGGAAAATGTTTAGGAATGGATGTTACAACCTACTATGCCGTAAAAAAAGAAATGGGGGTAGGACTAACCTTAACAGATTTAAAAACAGCAAGTCCATATAACACCAGTGAAATGAATGGAACCATGTTAGGAAAGTTACCAATCGGTCCCATTTGCAATCCATCCAAAATAAGTATACAATCAGTATTACATCCAAGTGATACCGATTACTTGTATTTCTATGCGGATGTAAAAACCAAAAAAGTATATTTCTCAAAAACATATGAAGAACACGTCAATATACAAAAACAGATAGGGTGAAGGTTATGAAAGAATTAATCGTCGAAATGGAGAATTATGCCAAAGAAAAAAATGTTCCCATTATCGAAAAAGAAAGTATTGCTTTTATTATGAAATATATCAAAGCAAACAATATCAAAAATATTTTAGAAATTGGCAGTGCAATCGGCTACTCAGCAATTTTAATGGCATCTTGTAATGCCGAAACGAAAGTAACAACCATCGAGCGAGATGAAGGTCGTTATATGGAATGTTTAAAAAACGTGAAAAAAGCTGGATTAGATAAAAAAATCAATGTCGTCTTTCAAGATGCTTTAGAAGTAAACTTGAGCGATGTAACATATGACTTAATCTTTATCGATGCAGCCAAAGGTCAATACACAAAATTCTTTGAAAAATTTAAATATTTCTTAGCACCAAATGGAATCATTATCACCGATAATTTAAAATTTCATGGATATGTGGGAAAAAGTGATTCCATTGAAAGTAAAAACTTGCGGGGATTAGTAGAAAAAATTGAAAAATACATTGAATTTTTAAAGGAAAATGAAGAGTTTGAAACCAAATTTTATGATTTAGGAGATGGCTTATCCATTAGCCAAAGAAAACATGAATTGGAATAAATTTTTAGTTATCATTACCGATAAAAAACAAATAGAAATTGCCAGGAAAGCTAGGATAACTAACTTTCTTTTTCCTTTAAAAGACTTTTGTGTAGGATATGAAAAAACATTTGCTATCAAAGAACTTCCAAAAGAAGAAAATACATACCTTTATATCAATCGCATTTTAGATACCGAATCTTATGAAAAGCTGCGAATACTATTAAAAGAGTTACCCGCATCTATCAAAGGAATTGTCTTTGAAGATTTTGGTTTAATTACACTCTTAGAAGAATTAAATTTAAAACAAGAAAAAATTTTATATCAAACGCACTTTGCAACTAATCATCAAAGTATTAATGAAAACTTAAAATTTGTTGATAGTGTAGTCATCAGTACCGATATTACAGAAGAAGAAGTAATAAAAATTGTAAATCAATGTGACAAACCACTTGTATATTTCCTTTATGGACTTGTTCCAGCCATGTATTCAAGAAGAAATCTTTTAACAAACTATGAAGAAGAATTTCACTTGCCAGAAAAGAAAATCGCACATCTTCATGAAAATATCTCGAATCGTGCTTTTAAAGCGATTGAAAATGAATATGGAACCGTTCTTTACCATGCCAAATACGTAAATGGGGTGTTATCACTTCCAGATGATAAAATTAAATTTTATTTAATCAATCCACTACAATTAGAAAGTGAAGAATTTGAAAAAGTTTTAGAAGAACTAAAACAAGGAAAAAACCAAATATTAACCGAAGAAGATCAAGGTTTTTTACATCAAAAAACCATATATAAAATTAAAGAAATTCCCAAAGAAACAAAATAAAAAGGAGGGAAGTTTATGAATCAAGTTGAGTTATTAGCACCAGCTGGAGACTTTGAAAGACTCCAAATTGCCTTATTATATGGAGCAGATGCAGTCTATTTTGGCGGACAAGAATTTTCATTGCGTGCCAATGCCAAAAACTTTACGTTAGAAGAAATTAAAAAAGCTACCAACTTCGCGCATCAGTTAAAGAAAAAAGTCTATGTAACAGTGAATATCGTGTTTCATGAAGACGATTTAAATGGCTTAGAGGAATATTTAAAAGCTCTGGATGAAGCAGGAATTGATGCCATCATTGCCAGCGATATTATTGTTCTTGCCACCGCCAAAAAAATTCATGCCAAATTTGCCCTTCACCTATCTACTCAAAGTAGTGTACTTAATGAAGGAGCAGCCAAATTCTATCAGAACTTGGGAGTAACAAGAATTGTTCTAGCACGCGAAGCATCCAAAAAAGACATTCAAAAAATTAAACAAGAAACCGGTCTGGAACTAGAATGTTTCGCTCATGGAGCTATGTGTACATCCATAAGTGGACGTTGTGTTTTATCAAATTATTGTACCAACCGAGATGCCAATCGGGGTGGATGCGCCCAAATCTGTCGCTGGCAATTTACCAGTGATTTAACTGAACTTCCTTTTTCCATGACAAGTAAAGATTTAAATATGATCACTCATATGAAAGAAATGATAGAACTGGGAGTAAATTCTTTCAAAGTAGAAGGAAGAATGCGTGGGATTTATTATATTGCTACCGTAATCGTAACTTATCGTAGATTAATAGATAAAATCTTAAATAATACCCTTACAGAAAACGAAAAAGAATATGCAGAAAAAATCTTAAATCGTTGTGCCAATCGCGAGTCAACTCCTCAGTTTTTTGAAGCCATACCCAAAAAAGAAGGCCAATACTTCTTAGGGCGAGAAGAGTTATCCAACCAAGATTTTTTAGGGCTTGTAAAATCTTATGATGAAAAAAACAAAATGGTAATACTAGAAGAACGAAATATTTTCCATGTGGGAGATACCGTCGAATTTTTTGGACCAAATCTGGAAACTTTTTCGCTAACTTTGAGTAAAATATATGACGAAGAGGACACACCCATTACCACCGCCAATCATCCAGGAATGTTCGTAAAAATTCCCGTTCCAATTCGTTTACAAGAGTTTGACATGATGAGAATTAAAATATTTGACAAAGGAAATGTTGTGTAGTATTCTCTTAAGTATGTTTTTAGGGATGTGATAGAAATGAAAGAAAACGAAAAAATTATGTTAACTGCGGAAGGTTATCTTGAGTTAGAAACGGAATTAAATGAATTAAAAACCGTAACACGTCCGCAAATTATTAAAGAATTAAAAGAAGCACGCGCACAAGGTGACTTATCAGAAAATTCAGATTATGATGCTGCTCGTGATGCCCAAGCTAAACTAGAAGGACGAATTAAAGAATTAGAGTATAAACTAGAACATTGCATTATCGCGGATCAAAAAAGTTCTGATACAGTAAACGTAGGATCAACCGTAACCATTGTTTATGATGATGGAGAAGAAGATACCTATAAAATTGTAGGATCTCTAGAAGCAGATCCATTTGACAATAAAATTTCCAATGAATCTCCAATTGGTCGTGCAATTGTTGGAAGAAAAGTAGGAGAAGACATTGAAGTAAAAAGTCCAGATGGTGCTTTTAAAGTACACATTAAGGCACTTGCATAAAACTGAATCTTTTCAGTTTTTTTGAGTTTAATCAAAGTGCCTTGCAAAAACATAAGAAAATGATATAATAAATCGTAATTGAAAGGAAAAAAGAATGAAAAACGTACATGAAATTGAAGTAAAAATTGAAGGAAAAGAATGGGCTTCATGCCTAGATAAAGCTTTTAAAAAGAAAAACAAAGAAGTAAAAATTGATGGATTTCGGAAAGGAACAGCTCCAAAAGAAGTTTACATTAAAAAATTTGGAATTGAATCCCTTTACATGGATGCCATTGATGAATCGGTAGATACTGCATATAAAAAATGTATGAAAGACAATGAATTAGTACCTGTCATTGAACCAAAACTAGATGTAAAAAGCATTGATCAAAATGCCGTTGTCTTCACTTTTAAAATTGTTACGAAACCAGAAATTAAATTGGGAGAATACAAAAATTTAAAAATCAAAAAAGAAGAAGCAAAAGTAACCAAAGAAGAAATCAA
This sequence comes from uncultured Bacilli bacterium, assembly GCA_947627835.1. Taxonomy (GTDB): domain Bacteria; phylum Bacillota_I; class Bacilli_A; order RF39; family UBA660; genus MGBC162267. Next base: position 8,618 of record CANQXM010000042.1, read on the forward strand.
AGAAGAAATTGAAAATCTTCGAATGAAATTTGCAGAAATCAAAGTCAAAGATGACAAAGCCAAAATTGAAGAAAAAGATACAGCAGTCATTAACTTTAAAGGTTATGTAGATGGGAAAGAACTAGAAGGTGGAAGTGGTGAAAACTTCCCACTAGAAATCGGATCAAATACATTTATCCCTGGTTTTGAAAGTGGTTTAATGGGTCTTAAAAAAGGTGACAAAAAAACATTAAATTTAAAATTCCCAGAAAACTATGCCCAAGATTTAGGTGGCAAAGAAGTTAAATTTGATGTTGAAGTCATGGAAATTAAAACCCGTGTTTTACCAGAAATTAATGAAGACTTCTTCGCTGATTTAGGATATGACAAAGTAACAAATGAAAAAGAATTAGAAGCAGAAGTTGAAAAAGTCATTAAAGATCGTAAAGAAAAAGAAATTGAAGATAAATACCTAGATGAATGCTTAGATAAAGCATCCGAAAATATGAAAGTAGAATTGAATGAAGAAATCATTGATGATGAAGTACATCGGATGATTCATCAATTTGAAGATCAATTAAGAATGCAAGGACTTACCATGGAACAATATACAGAATTTACCAAAATTGATCATCAAAAACTTCATGAACAAATGCGTCCAGAAGCCATCAAGAGAGTAAAATATCGTTATCTACTAGAAGAGATTGCTGAAAAAGAAAAAATTGACTTTACAGAAGATGAAGTCAAAGCCAAAGCTAAAGAAATGGCTGAAAATTATGGAATCACAGAACAAGAATTACTAGATGCTTATGGTTCATTAGAAGTTGTAAAATACGATATGAAAATGCGTGAAGCAATGGAAATTATTAGAACTGGAAAATAATCCAGTTTTTTCATGTCAAAAGAACGTAAAAAAGATTTACAAAAAACATCGATCGAATTATAATAAAAAGCATCGGTTGAGAGGAGCGGATGAAATGAAAAACTTACCTGTCATGCTACTAAAACATTTCCTCCTTTTCCCAAACCAAGAAGTAAGAATCGAATTAAATAATAAAGTTTCAAATCGAATTATTGAATTATCCAAAACGGAATTTAATAAAGAAGTCTTAATCGTCTGTCCCAAAAATGAATTAGAAGAAATCCCAGATGTGGATGATTTGCCAACCATTGGTGTAATAGCAAAATTAAAAAATATCATTACTTTGCCTAACGGTCATATTAGAACAATGATAATGGGTCTTCGAAGAGTATATGTAAAGAAGTACTTCAGTGATGGCGAAGAAGAAATTTTAAAATGCCATTATGAAGAATTAGAAATTCCGGCCTTAAATGAAGCAGAAAGCCTAGCTTATCACCACAAACTTATTGCCAACATAAAAAAATATGTAAAAACATCTCCAAGTACTTCAAATAGCATTTTAAATGCTTGTGAAAGTATTGATTCATTGAGTACTTTAACCGATATAATCGCAACTTTTTTACCATTAACATTCGATAAGAAAATTGCTTATATGGAAGAAGTTAACCCCCTTTTGCGTGCTGAAAATTTAATTCATGATTTAGAAGTAGAATTACAAGCCATTCGATTAGATAATAAAATTGAGAGTAACTTAAGAAAAAATTTAGAAGAAAATCAAAAAGAATATATCTTGCGTGAAAAAATACGAGAAATTGAAAAAGAGTTGGGCGAAGAAGATGAAATTCATCAAGAAATCGATGAATTTAAAAAAAGATTATATTCACTAGAACTAGATAAAAAAACAGAAAATAAGATCGCTCATGAAATTAAGAAATATGAACTAACCCCCGATCAAAGCCCAGATTCATCGATTATTCGCAATTACTTAGATTGGGTGCTTGGTCTTCCTTGGAAAGAGTATAGTATTAATAATACAGA
>CANQXM010000043.1 GCA_947627835.1 uncultured Bacilli bacterium
AAAATGGTGGACGCTTACAGCAGATGGATCTAAGGGGTCAAAAGTTTTTGGAATTAATTATAATGGACGAATCATTTCTGATTATGCAAACAGTAAAAAATATGTCCGCTATGTCATTGTTGTGGATGGTACCAATTTATACCAAGAGGGAAATGGAACACAAAGTAATCCTTATATGATGAAATAAAAAAAGAAATCTTTAGAAATTATTTTCTTTCAAGATTTCTTTTCTTTTGCCCTTCTCTACTTGGAAAAGTAAAGGTCGTTTCTTTTGGATCTGTAATCACGTAGTTCTCGCTATTTGGGTAGTTTAGCATATAGGAACCCAAAAGACTTTTATAGCGTTTTTGCTCTTTTTGAAGTGCTTCTTGTTTTTCTTCTGATGCATCACTCATTTGTTCTTGGATATCTAAATCTGTTTTTAAAACCGTGATTGGAAGTTTATGATCAAAACTGTGAATAAAAGCAAGCAAAGATGCTACATGAAAACGGTTTACTTGATTTACGAGTAAAATTACATAACTTACGCTATGATCAAAAAGATAATTCATCAGTTTGTTTTGAAAGTTTTGGTAAGCCCCTTTTAAATTTGGATCTGGTTCTTGGATAATGATGCTTGACTCTTTGGTGTGACAACTAATTTCTTTGGCTAATTCTAGTTTTTCAATTGATTTTGGTCCAACTAAAACGATGAAACGATTTTTAATGGGAATATTCATAAAAAAACACCTCTTTGCGGAGATATTTTAAACGATATTTTGCTCTTTGACAAGTAGTTAAAACCATGTATCGGTTACATTGATGTTGTTGCTATTTGGTTGTGGATCGGGTAAATCAAGTTTGGCAATTACTGGTAAAGCAAACGAAGTTCCAAAAGCGAGGGCCATTCCTGGACGCAATGTTTTTACTTTTTCTAAATCTCTAACGGTTACATTCGCAGAAATGGATGAAACAATTTTTAAGTCTTCTGGGTGAAAAAGACGGAATACAATGAAGTTAGAGCACTGACTTAATGCTGTTGCGGATAATTCACTTGGACGCTGTGTAATAAAGCCCATGATGACGCCATATTTTCTTCCCTCTTTGGTAATGCGATCAAAAATGTTGTAACCAAGAACATCGGTATCACTATCTTTATTTACGTAGCGATGCGCTTCTTCCAAAATAATATGGATGGGAAAAGACCCACGTGGATTTAAGTTGGTTGCATATTGAAAAAATAAACGGGAATAGATTTTCGTGAGGACCTTGGCAAAACGATCATCGATAAAATTAAAGTTCATATTGACTATTTGGGCAGGTTCGCGCATTGGAGTTTGAAATAACCTTTTGATGTACTCTTCTTTACTGATTGGATTTGGAACATCAAAATAACGACGCATGCTACTATTAATAATGGCATGTAAGCGGACCTTTAAGCCATTGGCTTTTTCATACATACTTTGACTAGTAAAGGTTCCTTCACTTAATAAAGCAAATTCTAATGCATAATAGATATCTTCCAAATTATAAATGAAAGTATCTCCCAAAATGCCGGTTTCTAAGTCTACTTTTGTAAAATTTGCAAGGAAATCGATGACAAATTGAATGGCATTGATTTTCCCTTGAGCGTCAATATTTAAGCATTGGCGAACTGTTCTTGTATAACCTGGTTGAACGATTTCAGAATCTAAGTTTAAGGTTTTGGTGTTGTATTTCATTAAAATGGAAATAATTTGGTCGCGAATTTGGGTTGGATTTCTTCCACTTGATAAAATATCCATTAGACATTTGGCAATGATATCATTTTTATATTCTTCACTCTTTGGATCTGTACTTTTAAAAATATATACGTATTGTAAGGTTTTTTCAAGAATTGCAAGGAGCGAACTATCTTGAACTTCTAGTAAGATTGCTAAATCATCAACATCTAAGAAATATGGCGGGATGGCAACGATTTCTGCTTTTTCATCTGAAACTTCGGTTGTGTAGTTTTTAACATGAATGCCGGGGATTTGTTCCATTTTAGCAAGAGCACTATGATATTCCCCGTAAATATCAAATAAGATGATATGAGCGTTTACGGGAATGGCTTCATTATTATAATAGAAGATGTTTTGAATGATTCTGGCAACTCCACAAGATTTTCCGGTTCCAGTATTGCCAATAATGGCAAAGTGATGGGAAAAGAAATCATTCATGTTCATGGTTACTTTATATCCTTCATAGTTAATTGAACTTCCCAAAAGAAGGCTTTTTTTACTTGCATAATCTTGGGATCCAATTAACATTTCTAGTTCATTTTTATAGATTAAACGACAGCTTGCATTGATGGTTGGAACTTTTAAAATCCCACTTTGAAAATAGGTTTCTTTTAATTCTCCAAGTAACATAATGTGAAATTCTTCGATATCTACTTTGATGATTTCACCAATGATTTTTCGATTTCCTTCGGTAAAGACTACATGCATATTTAAAAGATTGGTTTCTAATTTTCCACTTTTATTATTTACAATGATTAAGTTATCGGTAATGTCTTTGATTTCTCCAAACATCTCTTCACCCTATTCTTTATTAAGTATATCATATCAAAAAACAATCGGAAAAAAAAGAAGGTATCTTTCCTTCTTTCTTAGAAAATTAATCCACCAAGAATTATTGCAAGCAAAATGTATAGAATTAAGATAATGAAAGCGCTGTTATAAAGGTTGTTTCCTCCACAGCTTCCTCCATTATTGTTTTCTTTTTTGCAACAGCTCATGGGACACCTCCTTATCAAAGACTAGATGAATGCTCCTACAATTAAAACAAGTAAAATAAATAATACTAGGATGATTGCAGGGCCAAGTCCGTTTTCACAGCAGTTGTTCATAATTCATTCCTCCTTTATTTGTCTTTTCATTTATATTGTATGGAAAATTTAGGATTGCGTGCTAGGCATTTCATTTGTTTCTTATCGTTTTCATGGGTGATGGGAAAACTTGTATTTTCCTTTGTTCCTTGTTATAATGGATATGTTTTAGGAGGAAAATATGAAAAAGAAAATCGTGATTTTAGGGGTTTGTACGTTATTATTGTGTGGTTGTGGAAAAACAATTCCGACTTTGGAAAATGGTGAACAAGCAGTTGTTACTTTTGAAAATGGAGATAAAATTAGTGTAAATGACTTATATAATACCATTAAGGATTCTTATGCACTTCAAACTTTAATTCAAATGATTGATCAACATATTTTAGAGTTAGAATATCCAGATGAAATTGAAAGTAAGAAAGAAACTGCTGAAAGTACTATTAAAGCTATGGAAGAAAACTATGGAAAAGATACTTTATTACAAATGTTACAAAGTTATGGCTATGCAAGTATTGAAGCTTATCAACAATCTTACTATGTCAACACTTTACAAAATCAAGCCATTATTGATTATGGAAAACAACAAGTAACCGATAAAGAAATTGAAAAATATTATAATGAGAATGTGATTGGAGATATTGAGCTTAGTCATATTTTAATTACAGCAGATACTACAACGGATATGACCGATGAACAAAAGACTGAAGCAGAAAATAAAGCCAAGGAACAAGCTGAAAATCTTATTAAAGAAATTAATAATAGTGAAAATAAAAAAGAAAAATTTGAAGAATTAGCAAAACAATATTCGAAAGATGACAGTACTAAAGAAAATGGTGGTAATTTAGGATATATCAATATTGGAACATTAAGTACTGCTTATGATGAATTAATTGAAGCTGCCAAAGATTTAAAAGATGGAGAGATTTCTACAAAAGTGTTAACTACTGAACTTGGATATCATATTATTTATCGAAATAGTCAAAAAGAAAAAGCAAGTTTAGATGATACGAGAGAATCTATTCGTGAAAAACTTGGAGAGAAAAAATTAGAGAATGATGGAACAATGAGTATTACGGCACTTACTGAACTTCGTAAAAAATATGGAGTAGAAATTGTCGATTCAGAAATTCAAAAACAATATGGTAATTACATTTCTAATAGTATTGCTGCTATTGAAAATCAAAGTCAATCAAGTTCTACAAATTAATCAAAAAAAGATAATCAAAATATTTTCGATTATCTTTTTTGTTGCTTAAAATCTTCTTTTTATTCCTCTTGATTATGAAAGCCTTTATTATAGAGGTGTCTTTGAACTTGAAATTCGAGTTCACTTCCAGAATATTTTCGACTTAGTTTCCGGATTAATTTTTCTTTTTCTCTTTTTAGTAATTCTTGATCTTCTTGCCAAGGAAGTTTTTCAATGGCTTCGGTTACCCATGCTTTTGGATATCCTAAATTGATACCATATTGAAGACATTTTAGTTTCCATTTACTGGGTCCATCAGTGTGTCTTCCTCTTGCTTTCTTTTCTATAATATGGTTTAGTTTTTCTTGCCAAGCTTCTTTCTCAATCATTTGCATAGCATCTTGAATCACTTGTTCTTGCAAGCCCAAATCAGTTAATTTCCGTGTGATTTTTAAGGGACCATCATTGGTAAAAGCAAAGGTATCATGTAGGTAACTTTGGGCGTAAATTTTTTCGTTTAAATACCCCATTTCTTCTAGTTTTTGAATGGCAAATTGAATACTTTTTTTGGAAAATTCGGCTTTACTAAGGAGTTTTTCAAGTTCTTTTTTGGTACGCATTTTACGATTTAAGTAATCTAGGGCGACATAGTAAGATTTTAAGTTATTATTCTCTTCTTTGATTTGTTTTAATTCTTTTTCGCTGATTTCTTTTTTTGGTAGCAGGCTATATTTTACTAAGATATCGTCATATAAAAGAAAAGTCTCTTGATTTTCTAGCGTTAGTTCGTAGGTGTTTTTCTTTCCTTTTCTTATTTCTTTGATTTGCAAGTTTTTCCCTTCTTTCCATGAAAAAAAGATTTAGTTTTCTTTTTTATATTCTTTACAGGCATTTTCTAAATCTTTTATTAATAAATCAATGTCACTTTCATTTTCTGTCCGAATTCCACTGGCACATTTATGTCCTCCACCATGATACTTTGCTGCAATTTCGTTAATGATAGGTCCTCTACTACGAATGCTAATGCGATATAATTTATTTTTTTCATCATAAGTGGCAAAGGTCCACACGTAAATATCTTTCATGTAATTAAAATCATTAATCATATTTGATGGAGTGGATGCATCTACTTGATATTCTTTTAGGGTATCCGCATCAATTTTTACATAAGCAAGACCTGATGGGGTTATGGTTAAATGACTTGCTAGGTAACCTTGAAATTTTACTTCATTTATCGGACGCTCATACAACTTTTCATAAAGTGGAATAAAGTTTAAGTTGCTTCTTTCTAATAATGTTGTTACGGTTTTAAAGGTTTTCGTTGTTGTATAGGATAGTAAAAAGCGATCACTATCGGAAACAATTCCTAAATATAAATTGCTTGCAATGGAGTCATTTAGTTTTAAGTTGGATTGTAAAATTAAATCTGCTACTAACTGGCAAGTACTACAAGCGGTTTCATCAATCCATTCGGTCTTACCAAAGGCTTCTTCAAAAGGATGATGATCAATTTTAATGATTTCTTCTGGATTTAATTTATCAATTCCATCTACACGAACCCAATTTGGAACATCTAAAGTGATTAATAATACTTTTTTTAAAGTTAAATTATCAATATGATCGAGGACTCCAAATTTTTTATAACGAGCAACTCCAAGACCAATGGCATATACTTTTTTACTCGGATAAGTTAAACGAATTGAGTCACGAAGAGCAATTTGGCTGCAGATGGCATCTGGATCCGGTCCGGTATGTCTAGCAATGACAATTGTGTCGTATTTTTTGATGATTCGTGCTATTTTTTTAATGATTTCTTTGGCCAAATTGACAACCTCCCTTTTTTATTTTGCAAAATGAAAAGTATCTCTTGCAATCATGATTTCTTCATCAGTTGGAATTACGTATGCACTGATTGTAGAATCATCTGTGGTAATTTTTCCTTCATGAATCTCTTTGTAACTAGCAATTTGATTATTTAATTCGGCATTTAATTTTACTCCTAGGAAATCTAATGCTTCTAGGACTTTTTCACGTTCATATGGACCATTTTCTCCAATGCCTGCTGTAAAGACAATGGCGTCGCAACCTTTGAGTTCAAAATAGTATTTTGCGATGTAATCGACAATTCTTCTTGTGAACATTTTAAGTGCTAACTCGCAATTTTCATCTTTATCTTCTAGTAAATGTGTTTCGATATCACGCATGTCGCTATATCCTTCGCTAATTGCTAATAAACCACTTTCTTTATTGATAATGGTATCAATTTCTTTGGTTGTAAGACCTGCTTCATTAATCATATAAGGAATAATTGAGGCATCGATATCTCCACAACGGGTACCCATAATTAAGCCCGCATTTGGTGTAAATCCCATTGAAGTATTTACACATACCCCATTTTTGATGGCACTAATGCTTGCACCAGATCCAATATGGCAAATAATCAGTTTTGATTCTTTCGTTCCTAATATTTCTGCCATTTTTTCAGCAATATATTTATGGCTGGTACCATGTGCTCCGTATTTTCTTACTTTATAGTCTTTATACCAACTTTTTGGAAGTGCATATAAATACGTTTCTTCAGCCATGGTTTGATGATATGCTGTATCAAATGTTACAACTTCGGTAGCATTTGGCACTACTTCAATGGCTGCTTTAATTCCTGTTACGGCAGCTGGATTATGAAGCGGTGCTAAACTATTTAGTTCTTCGATTTTAGCAATGACTTCATCCGTTACTACAGCACTTTCTTTAAAGTATTCTCCACCATGAACGACACGATGGCCGATTCCTTTTATTTCACTTAAATCACTAACAATGTTGTGATGAATTAATTCTTCCATGACAATTTGGAAGGCTTCTTGATGGGTTTTTATTTCTTTTTCAACACGGAATTTTTCCCCATTTACTTTTAGAGTATAGAAGCTTCCTCCTATCCCTATTCTTTCTAAGTATCCAGAAATTAATTTTTTCTCTTCTGGCATTTCAAATGCTGTAAATTTTAGGGAAGAACTTCCAGCATTTACTGATAATATTTTCATACCTTCACCTCGTAGTAATATTATACAAAAAAAAAAGATATTTTACTATCTTTTTACATTTTATTTTGACGGTTTCTTAGCATATTTATGGTTTCATTTTTCCTTTATTTAAGCAATTTGGGCCACTTTTGGAGCAGATGGAATCCAGAGAAAGGGTTCTTTTTTTATTTGAATCTAAGTTGTAACCATAGTCATTTAGGGTCTCCATTAATCGCTCTTCCCGATGATTTTCATAAATTCCGTCATAACTTTTGTAGTAGTAGTCAATATGTTTTCGCATGGTATCACCTGTTTTTATTATGTATAAATCTGGGTGTTTTATGTATATTAATAAAGGTGATTTTATGAATACGGAAGAGTATTTTAACCAGCGCATTGATTGCAATGTCTTTGATTGTCGGTTTCATGATGATCAGGACGGACGATGTGGTCTTGGAAAAATCTTAGTTACGGGCGAAAGAAAAAAAGAAGAAACTTTTTGTGCAAATTTTCAAAGAAAAGCCGATTAGTTTCTTTTTTTATGGGGATAGGACGACGCGAAAAGTAGCGTGATTTAAAGGATTCCCATAATTATTTGAAAAGCTAAACACTCCACCCACTTTGCCGTTACTAGAAATTCCTCCTCGAAAGAACCATGGATGTGAGGCACAGACAAATCCGGCATTATCTAGGTACCACGTGGAAATGCGCCATTTAGAGCCATTATAAAGTCGATCTTCAAATGGGCCAAGTTCTCCGGTTGCATCTCCTAAAATCATTCTTCCATATGCTGCATAACTTGTGTTGTATGAATAGACGTCAACGTATTTTTTTTCTGGATAAGAATGTGCACCATCTGCTAATAAAATCTCATTGGTTTTTTTATCTAAGCTGTCACTTGGATATGTTAATATGCCGATGAAATTGCTATGATATTGGTTACTATGACCAGAAATTAGTTCTCCGTTATTGGTTAGCATTACTCCCATTAAATCTTCGTTTGCTCCACCGCTCATGTCATAGACTCCAGAAACATTTCCGGTGGTGCTTGACAAACCAAGCGTGCTTTCATCGTTCCATGGCCTAGTAATAGATGAATTTGTTCCATATTCATTACATGCGACAGGATTTGTTGTACATGATGTACTTGCCACTACGCTTCCCGTAGTAGGTTCATGAAGGGCAGCGTAACCTGTGATATAATTCGTATTATTATTAATTCTTACTTCACTACAATTTGTTAAACTGTTACATCTTCCGTATATACTGTGTGTTAAATAGGCAACGGCTCCCCATTCTGTATTCTTCATCATATGACTATCTAATTCTCTCTTGTAATCATAAGTACTATAGAAAGCTTGTGCTGGTTGGATATTTCTCCAACTTACTGCATTTGGTTTGATTTGCAAATTATCTGGATCAATCATGTTTTCATGACCGGCTGCATTGCTTGGCTCAAATTTACCTACCCACATTCCTCTTTTTCCTTCAAAGCCATCTACAAATGCGGGATGGGTCATCCATTTCCCAATAGTACAGGTTCCTAAATCTCCACTTTTATTTGGGCTTTTACATTCACTCGTAGTATCTGCAGTGCTTTCATTTTTAAAACGCACTTCAATCGCATGTTCATTGGCATTATAATTTTCATTAATTCCATCTAAATCGTTATAATTAGTTGTACTAAATATTTTATATTCAAATTTGGGTATCCATACAAAATAGCTTTCTATTTTATCTTCTGGAATTTGTTCGCCTGCTTTATAGGTTTCATTCTCATCTTTTAAGATAACTGCATTCGCCCATTTCTTGCCTGTATAATCGTACCACGCATCTTTTTGAGATGCTTTCTTTACTATATTCTCTCCATTTTGATTTTCAATTGTTACTGGAATTAGATTCTCAGCTAGTACTGGATCATTTCCATTTAACACTGAATCCGTATACTTAGTAACAAAGTTTACTTGACACTTGGTTTTGGTTTTAGATAAATTTGTTACACTTATCTTCCACTTCTCATAATCCCAACTTGCAGTTGCTCCTTTATCACAAGTGATACTATCAACTGTCTTACCACTTCCTTTTTCTGGGAAGGTTGTTGATGGAGTTCCATCAATTGTTAGTGCTACTTTGACATCAAAGTTATCCATATGACTTGGAACACTACCTTCTATTACATTGTATTCTTTTTGTACTTCATACAAGGCATAACTTTGAATGATGACAACAACAATCAAAAAAAATACTACTAATAAACTTGATAAAACAAATACTTGTCTCTTTTTATTCTTAACTTTAAAAGGATTCAATTCCATATAAAAACCTCTATTCTTACTTCTAAGTTTAGAGGTTTGTTTTTCATTTTTTTAGGTTTAGAGTACTCATTATTTCTAAGGAGATAAGACTACTCGGAATCCAATATGGTCAGCAGGATGTCCGTAGTCAGTATAAAAAGCAAATATTCCCGCACTCTCACCCCAAGTAACACTACCACCTCGCATAAGCCAAGGACGCCAATAAAAAATGAACCAAGCTGAATCTTCAAACCAAGAACTAATTCGTGTTGTTACAGAACCAAGCAACACATTTCCAAATGGCCCCATCTCTCCCGTTGCGTCACCTAGGATCATTCTTTCATAAGTCTCGTCATTTTCAGCATAGTTGTAAAGATCATAATATTTATCATTCTCTGGATAATCAACACCGGTGGTAAATGATGCAGACGTACCAGGTGGATAAGTAAACATTCCATTAAAATTACTACGCCAATTATTAGCACTTTGTCGCCCAGAGACCAATTTTCCTTCTTTACTAATCATAACTCCCATGACATATTCCCATGCTCCTCCACTCATATCATAAATTCCACTGATATTCCCAGTAGTACTTGCTAAATGACCCGGAACTGTATTCCATGGTTGTGTAATCATAGAATCAGTCCCAGATTGATTACAATCACGATCATCTGCAGTATATCCACAAGTTGGATTATTTACTGCTGCATATCCTGTAATATAATCGCTATTATTATTAATTCTTACTTCTTCACAAGAAGTGGTACTACTACATCTACCATAAATACTTTGGGTTAAATAAGCCACTGCTCCCCATTC
>CANQXM010000044.1 GCA_947627835.1 uncultured Bacilli bacterium
CTACGCGAAAACTGCGATTACCATTCGCATTGCCCTCGTTTTGATTGAACGCAAACACACCGGCATCAGTACCAACGTTCATACCGCTACCACGGATGAACCAAGGGTTGATTCGGCTGACAAACCACAAATTCCATCTAATCCCAAAAAGAAAAAATAAGAAGTTCTTAAAAATACTTTCCTTATTTTTTTATTCATGTGTTTTTTCCGAAGAAACGGAATTAGAATTCTATGAATAATAATTTAAAATAAATCTCTTATTTTTTTAATCAATGCCTATTCATAGTAATCTACGCGAAAACTGCGATTATCATTCGCATTGCCCTCGTTTTGATTGAACGCAAACACACCGGCTCCAGTACCACCGTGAAAAGCGTGACCACGATTGAACCAAGGTTTAACCCGGTAGACAAACCAATAGATCTTTTTTCTAATCCCAAATAAAAGAAAGAAAAATAAGAAGTTCTTGAAAATACTTTTCTTATTTTTTTATTCATGTGTTCTTTCAAAATGAAAAGGAATTAAATTTCTATGATTTACTTACCAAAAATAAATATATTTTTTTCGTAAACTTTTAAATCATAGTAAGGCACGCGAAAACTGACGTCACCATTCGCATTACCGTTCGTATTATTGAACGCAAACACACCCGTACCAGTACCATAGTCTGGACGTGCACCACGAATGAACCAAGGATTGTTCCGGTTGACAAACCACAAATTAAATTTAATCCCCAAATGAAATAATATTATAAAAATTTTACTAAAAAGCTACTCTCTTTATAATACAATTTATGTGTTCTTTCAAAAGAAAAGGAATCAAATCTCTATGATCTAATTTACGAAAAATCCTTAAATTTTCCTTGTAAAAAGCAAAATCATAGTAACGACGCGAAAACTGATATTACCATTCACAGACCCGTTGTTATTATTGAACGCAAACACACCCGTTTCAGTACCATTGTTCATACCGCCACCACGGTCGAACCAAGGATTGCCCCAATTGACAAACCAGTATATTGACTTAATCCCTACACATAATTTACGTTATAGCAAAAAAGTAGATAATATAATCAAAAAACGTTTTAAAGTATAGAAAATATGCTTCAAATTATAAGAAATCGATTCATAAAAAAACAAGATTTTCAAATTTACTAATCTTGTTTTAAAATTTATATGTTTTTTCATATTCGAAATGGAATTAGAACTCTATGATTTTTCTTATCAAAAATAAATATATTTTTTTCATAATTTCATAAATCATAGTGACTACGCGAAAACTGCCATTACCCCACGCACGACCGTTTTCATGATTGAAGTCAAACACACCGGCACCAGTACCGTCCGTGTGATTGCCACCACGGAGGAACCAAGGTTTGTTCGAACTGACAAACCATCAAAATTTTATTCTAATCCCAAATTTTTCAAATTATTTTTCATTAGATGTTTTAGTTTCTGCAAGATATCTTTTTAACAAAAAGGTCATAAAATAAGGAAAAGTATAAAATTTGCCATTAAAGCCAATATTTTTATTGCCTAATTTAATTCCATATTTGATATCTTTAAATTTATTACTATCAATAAGATTATTTAATGACGCCGTAGCATTATCATTTGCCTTAACTTCTACTGGAATCAATGAATTGGCATCCCGAATAAAGAAATCCATTTCAATCGTCCCTTTTTCATTTTTATAAAAATACAACTGATATCCAGATTTAACTAACATATCTCCCACAATATTTTCATAAATGGCCCCTTTATATGTATTAAAGTTTTGATTTTTTCTAAGATCATCTTGTACTTCATCATCAAGCGAAGCAATAAGCATACCAGTATCAGCAAAATACAACCGATAATTATCTGGATTATAATTTCCTTTAAGTGGCAACGCACACTCTTCCATACAATATGACACATTAATAATTCCAGCATCAGATAACCAATCAGAAACTCCAGCATATTCCCTATTTCTTGCTCCTTCAGCAATTTTGGATATCTGAAATTTTTTATTTTCATTTCCTAAAAAAGCAGAAATTTTTCGATAAGCATTCAAAATTCTGGCTTTATCAAAACCTTCAGCATATTTAGCAATATCCTCTTCATAATCTTTTAAGATTTGCTTTTGCATCGCTAATATTCCACTAAAATTTTTATTTTCAATATATTTAGCTACAATTGCAGGCATACCACCTAAAATCATATAATCCTTAAAATTCATCATCATCGTATCATATTGTGTCGTAGTTAATGGCTTTACTTCTTTCATACATTGATACAAACTCTCTATCTGATCTTCTGTATATCCCTTAGCCCATAAAAATTCTTCAAAATCCATGGAATACATTGTATAATCCTGTTTATTGCCAACACTATTAGATTCAATTTCTTTATAGTTTATTCCCATCATAGAACCAGAACAAATAACATCAAATCTTTGATCAAGCCGAAATGACTTCAAAGAAGTCGCACAATTAATGCAATCTTGTAACTCATCAAAAAAGATCAATGTTTCATTAGGAACAAACTGAAAATTATTATTAATCATAGATATATTATTAATAATCGTATCAACTTCAAATCCATTATCAAAAATAGTTTTGTATTCTTTTTGCAACGCAAAATTAATTTCCACAAGATACTTATAATGATGCTTAGCAAAATTTTCTATTGCATCCGTTTTTCCTATTTGTCTTGCTCCCTTAACAATCAATGGCATCTTATCTTTTGAATTTTTCCATTCCACTAAAAATGTATCGATTTTTCTTTTTAACCTTAACATATATCTCCCTCTATAGTGACTTTATCACAAAATTCCGGCATTTTCAATAGTTTTTATCACATTTTTCCAACCATTTTGACGCCTTTCATCACAAAATTCCAGTGTTTTTAACCTCTTTCATCACATTTTTCCAAAATAGAAAGGAAAGAAAATAAAACATTTTTTATAGTTCTTTCCTTTTTGTTTATGTGTTTTTTCCGAAGAAACGGAATTGGAAGTCTATGATTATCTTATCAAAAATAAATATATTTTTTTCATAATTTTTTAAATCATAGTAACGACGCGAAAACTGCGATTACCATTCGCATTGTCCTCGATGTTATTGAAGTAAAACACACCCGAACCTGTACCGTTCGATATGCCACCACCACGGAGGAACCAAGGTTCAGTACGGTTGACAAACCCCTTTTTTCTTCCAATCCCAAATAAATTATAATTTAAAAAACAAGACGTTCAAATTTACTAATCTCATTTTATGATTTATGTGTTCTTTCTAATCGAAAAGGAACTAGAATTCTATGATTTAAAAAACTAAAAATAAATATTATTTTTCTTGTTCTAAATAAAAATCATAGTAACTACGCGAAAACTGACATTACCATTCGCATTCCCGTTGTCATGATTGAACGTAAACACACCCGTTCCAGTACCATAGTCCCAATTGCCACCACGGGCGAACCAAGGATTGTTCCGGTTGACAAACCACCTTTCTTTTCTAGTCCCCAATAATATAGATAAATAAGATTTTCACGTTGTTACTCATCTTATCCATACATTCATGTGTTCTTTCCGAAGAAACGGAATTAAATCTCTATGATCTAACTTACGAAAAATTTCTTAAATTTTCCTTGTAAAAAATAAAACCATAGTAACTACGCGAAAACTGCGATTACCATTCGCATTACCGTTTTCGTTATTGAAGTCAAACACACCAGCACCAGTACCGTCTGTGTGATTGCCACCACGTTTGAACCAAGGAACAGTCCAAGCAACAAACCAAACTTACTGATTTAATCCCAACCAAAACAAACAGATAAAACATAATAAAATATCCATCATAGCAGCACACTCGCGAAAACTGCGGTCACCATTCGCATTGCCATTCGTATTATTGAACGCAAACACACCCGTTTCAGTACCATTATTCATACCGCTACCACGGATGAACCAAGGATTCCAAGTGACGACAAACCAGCAGAAAATATTTATTTAATCCCAAGAATTATCAATAAAAGAAAATAAATAAGATTTTCACGTTGCTACTCATCTTACCTATCCATTTATGTGTTTTTTCCGAAGAAATGGAATTAAATACCTATGATTAAATATTTTAATTTATTTAAATTAACTTATACTTTCAATTAGTCATAGCAGCACTCCCGCGAAAACTGCGGTCACCATTCGCATTGCCCTCAATTCGTTTGAATGCAAACGCACCCGTACCAGTACCATTGTCCCAATTGCCACCACGTAGGAACCAAGGTTTAACTCGGTAGACAAACCAGCAGGAAATATATATCTAATCCCCAAAGTATTAATGATAAAAGAAAGTAAATAAGGTTTTCAAATGATTACTCATCTTATTTATTCATTCATGTGTTTTTTCAAAATGAAAAGGAACCAAAAGTCTATGACTAACATTACCATAAAATAATTCTATTTTTTCGTAAACTTTTAAAGTCATAGTAACCACGCGAAAACTGTTATTACCATTCGCTTGCCCGTTGTTATTATTGAACGCAAACACACCGGCTCCAGTACCACCGTGAAAAGCGTGACCACGATTGAACCAAGGATTGCCCCGGTTGACAAACCATTAACTTTTTTCTCTTAGTCCCTAAAAATGAAAATGAAAAAAGCAATAAAGATTAAAAAAAGACTTTCAAATCTTTACTCACCTTCTTTTATTATTTATGTGTTTTTTCATATTCGAAACGGAATTAAATATCTATGATTCCATTACCAAAAATAAATATATTTTTTTCGTAAACTAATAAATCATAGTGACTACGCGAAAACTGATGTCACCATTCGCACGCCCGTTGTCATTATTGAACGCAAACACACCGACATCAGTACCAACGTTCATACCGCTACCACGGTTGAACCAAGGATTCCAGGTAACGACAAACCAACAGAAAATATCTATTTAATCCCTAAAGAAAACAATATACTCATTAAAAGAAAATAAAATTTTCAAAATAAATTTACTAACCTTACTTGTTTATTTATGTGTTTTTTCCGAAGAAATGGAATTAGAATGCTATGAATAATAATTTAAAATAAAATCTTATTTTTTTAATCAATAGCTATTCATAGTATCGACGCGAAAACTGTGATCACCATTCGCATTCCCGTTGTTATTATTGAACGTAAACACACCGGCACCAGTACCCATACTCCACATGCCACCACGTTTGAACCAAGGATTGCCCCAATTGACAAACCAGCAAAATATATTCTAATCCCTAAAAACCAAGATATCGTTATAAAAATGAAAAATAAGAAGTTCCTTCATAATACTTTTCTTACCTTTCTATTTATGTGTTCTTTCGGATCGAAAAGGAATCAGAACGCTATGAATAATAATTTAAAATAAAATCTTATTTCTTTAATCAATGGCTATTCATAGTAACTACGCGAAAACTGTTATTACCATTCGCGTTCCCATTGTTATTGCCAAACGCAAGCACACCTGTTCCAGTACCATTGTTCCAATTGCCACTACGTACGAACCAAGGGTTGCCATGATTGACAAACCAAAAAACATATTCTAATCCCTAAAAATCAAGATATCGTTATAAAAATGAAAAAATAAGAATTTCTTAAAAAATACTTTCCTTATCTTTTTATTCATGTGTTCTTTCAGATTGAAAAGGAATCAGAACGCTATGCCATTCATGAAATAAAATCCATAAATAATATTAAACATGATAATGTATGACATAGTAAGCACGCGAAAACTGTTATTACCATTCGCATTCCCATTGGCATTATTGAACGTAAACATACCCGTACCAGTACCCATGACATGCTCGCCACTACGTTTGAACCAAGGATTGTTCCGGTTGACAAACCAAAAAATATATTCTAATCCCTAAAAAATAAAAATATCACTATAATAATGGAAAAATAAGAGGTTCTTAAAAATACTTTCCTTATTTTTTTATTCATGTGTTTTTTCCGAAGAAATGGAATTAAATGTCTATGATCTAATTTACGAAAAATCACTTAGATTTCCCTTGTAAAGAAATAAAATCATAGTAAG
Source organism: uncultured Bacilli bacterium (assembly GCA_947627835.1). Classification (GTDB taxonomy): domain Bacteria; phylum Bacillota_I; class Bacilli_A; order RF39; family UBA660; genus MGBC162267. Next base: position 6,050 of record CANQXM010000044.1, read on the forward strand.
CACGCGAAAACTGATATTACCATTCACATTGCCAGTATTATTACCGGACGTAAACACACCCGCACCAGTACCACCACCGTCAACAGAACTGCCACCACGAATGAACCAAGGATTGTTCCGGTTGACAAACCAAGCATATAATTTAATCCCAAATTTTATTTCTAATTATCATAGTAAGTACGCGAAAACTGCGATTACCATTCATTGTTCCGTCTGTATTATTGAACGCAAACACACCCGTCCCAGTACCATAGTTCATACCATTACCACGGAGGAACCAAGGATTGTTTCGGTTGACAAACCAAGTATACAATTTAATCCCAAGAACCATTTTCAAATTAACCAAATCTTTAAAAAAATAAGAAGTTCTTAAAAATACTGTTCTTATTTCTTAAATTCATGTGTTTTTTCGCATTGAAAAGGAATTAAATGTCTATGATTTAACTTACGAAAAATCACTTAGATTTTCCTTGTAAAGAAATAAAATCATAGTAACTACGCGAAAACTGATAGTACCATTCGCTTGCCCGTTGTTATTATTGAACGTAAACACACCCGTTCCAGTACCATTGTTCCAATTGCCACCACGAGTACCCCAAGGATTGCCTCGGTTGACAAACCAACATCATTTTCATTTAATCCCCATAGCTCATAATTAGAAAAAATTTATCGAATCATCATAGTTCCATGATATCGTTGATGATACTCATTTTCAAGTTTATAAAGTTCCTTTCGTAGTTCTACTCCCTCACCACGAACTTGAAAAACAATTCGATCAATATCATAATCATCGACAATGCGAAACACCCTTCGTTTTAAATGACGCATGCCACTTTCATCTAAAACCGAATCCACATCAACATATAACGTTTCATTTGTATAATAGAGTTCCATAATATCACCAGAAATACTCTATCATAATGGAGAAGACGACGAAACTACTTCGACAAAAACTCCGAAAAGATATCCTTAAATTCCATTAAATCAAAATAACGATTTTGCAAAGTATAAGTATTGGCATGTTTAATATGTCCGAGCCATGCATTCCAACTTTGCTCCACTTCCTTTAAATTCAAAACGCCTGCACGATAATCCTTATTCCATTTCCGTATTCTTCGTCGCATTTTATCTTTACTCCGTTTTCTTACCAAGCGATGAGTTTCAAATACTTTATACCCACAGAAATCTACACCCATACTACTTGGATAATAACGTGTCTTTTTATTAAATTCCAAATGCAACTTCTCATTAATAAACTTCTCAATAATATCCTTATATTCCTTAGCTTCTTCCTTAGTTTTACAAAGAATAATAAAATCATCCATATATCGTAAATAATATTTAACACGTAGTTTTTCTTTCACATAATGATCTAAAACATTAAGATAAATATTAGCAAAATACTGACTGGTATAATTCCCAATCGGAATTCCAATTTTTTCATCTTCATCAAAAATTAACAATTTTGTAAAATCCAGTAACTTCGGATCACGAATATACCTAGATAAAATTTGAAATAAAATATCGCGATCAATCGAATAAAAATACTTCTTAATATCACATTTTAAAATATAATAACTTCCATAATTGCGTTTCATAATACGCATATACTTTTGTAAGTATTCAACTGCTTTGTGCGCGCCACGGTCTTCAATACATGCAAAACTTTTAGAAATAAAACGAGGAAGCATATAGGGCTTAATAAATTCCTCGACATACCACTGATGAACAACACGGTCTACATAAGGAAGAGACTTAATCAATCTTTGCTTAGGTTCATATACATAGAAAGAATGATATTTTCCCATCTTATAAGTATTCGTCTTAATTTTATGAAGTAAATTAGCAATATTACTTTCCAAATCCATTTCAAACAAAATAACATCTCGATGATTTCGTTTATTGTTACTAGCACGTTGATGTGCCTCTACAAGTTTTACAAACGTTAACTTTTCATCAAAAACATGTTTTATTGTTTTAGGCATGACTTCATCCAACCACCAAGTAAATTACCAATATTGGCAAGTTTCTTACCCCATGCTGCATAATTGTTTGCATTGATATATTTCTTTTTATAAGAAACACGAGTCATAACTTTAACCATCTTTAAGCAAGTATCTAATTGATTCAAATTAGCGAGTTTTTGATCTCGGCTATATTCCTTAAAAGCATTTAAAACATAACGCATTCCTTCATAAGTTGTATTTTTAATCGTACTAGCTAAAGCAAATCTTTCACACTTTGGATACTTCATCAAAATGTTTTCCGTATAATAAAGAAGTTCAATATATTGCTTATAAATAATTAAATCTTCGACACTTTTTCCGTCGTCTTTTTCTTTTTTAAAGCTCTTCTTTTCTTTTTCTTCTGTTTTTTCCTCTTCTAATTTAGTTTTCATAACACATCTCCTGTAACTCTTTTAACTTATTAATTGCATCCAATGGTGTTAGATTCTCCACATTTAATTTTTTCAATAAATCGACAACCATTTTTTCTCGATCATTCATATCTTCAGGTAACATAGGATTCTCTATAACTTCAATCTGTAAATTCTGATTATGAAATACTTTTAAATACTCTTCTTTACTTCCAGTAGGAAAACCACATTTCATAACATCCTTTGTAAAACGAGTTCGTTTAAGAACCACATAGTTATTGATCGTATCTGCATCTTGATCTAGAAAAATATAAAAGTTACCACAATGAAATAAATAAAGCTTTGAATCATCTCTTTTCTTAAGTTCTAAATACTTATCATAAATCTTGCTCATCATTCCTCCTCAAAAAATAAAAAAAGCGGCACAATTTTTTGTACCGCTAATTTTAATAAGTCCTAAACACTATCGTTTAAAACTTATGCGTGCAGAGTCTCCATTTAATAACGAGATATAAGGAGAAGACAAGCCCTCGAAGAGACAACTCTTTATCATCTCTTCTATACTGATTATATAATAGGGTTTCTTATATGTCAACAAAAAATTAACAAAATATCAAAAAAAATTTTATTTTGTCGTTTTTTGTCAACCAAGTAGTCAAAAAACAACATTTTTCTTTCCTTATTATATATATAATAGTCAAAAAAACACGCCCTTTTTTTCCAAGGTAAAAAAGCGCGTACCGATGGCTACCAGCCAAAGGCTGGTATGAAAACTGCAAAAAGCTCTTTGCCAAAAAGGGAGCAAAGAGCTTTCAATACCTCACAAATAATTGATATTTTATAAACGTTTCTCCGAATGATCTTATCAAATTCAGAGTAACCGTATAGTGCAAGCACTATACGGAAAGCACTACGCGAAAACTGACATAACCATTCACACAGCCAGTAAAATTACCGGACGTAAACACACCCGCACCAGTACCACCACCGTCAACAGAACTGCCACCACGAAGGAACCAAGGAGAGTTCCGGTGGACAAACCAAGCTTCGTCATCATACCATGAACTAACCCGTCTATTTGCATCAACATATTTTTTATTTTCAAATGGTCCCATCTCACCTGTAGCATCACCTAAAATTCGACGTTCATAATTTGAATCGGTT
>CANQXM010000045.1 GCA_947627835.1 uncultured Bacilli bacterium
TTAACAAACGATTGATGCCGATTGCAAATCCTCCATGAGGGGGAACGCCATATTTAAAGAAGTCTAAATAGAAGTCCAAACTAGCAAGGGTAATATTCTTTTGTAAAACTTGTTTTGTTAAGACATCAATCCGATGTTCTCTTTGTGCGCCCGTAGTAATTTCAATACCTCGGAATAGCAAGTCATAACTACAAGTATCCCCATTTTCAGTAAGCATATGATAAAAAGGTCTTGCTTCAAAAGGATATTCCGTTACAAAAATAAATTCAGTTTGAAATTGTTCTTTGGCATACTTGCAAAGAAGTTCCTCTTCTTTTCTTTCTAAATCCGTTTCTTTTTCACCAACGTAATGATATTTTTCTTTTAATAATTTTTTAGCATCCTGAAAAGAAATACGTGCAAAAGGTTTTTCGATATCCGTTGGTTTGACATGAAATTCTTTTTCCATCGCATCTCCATAAGCTTCATAAACTTTTGAAATGGCATACTTAAGCCAAGCTTCTTCAAAATCCATCACTTCTTCATAAGAAGAAATCCACGATAACTCAACATCGGCCATATTAATTTCCGTAGCATGATAAGAAGTATGAGAATTTTCAGCACGAAAAGCCGGTCCAATTTCAAATACTTTATCAAATCCAGAAGCCATTGCCATTTGCTTGTAAAATTGTGGAGATTGGGATAGATAAGCCGTCTTTCCAAAATAATCAAGAGAAAATAACTCAGCCCCACTTTCTGCAGCAGCTCCACTAATTTTTGGAGAATGAATTTCCATAAAACCATGAGAAATGCAATATTCTCGTAAACTATGTTCGAGTAACGTTTCTGCTTGAAAAAGCAAATGATTATCACTTCTTCGTAAATCAATAAAACGATAATCCAACCGTGTCTCTCGTAAACTATTATCTTTCTTATTATAATCAAAAGGCAGTAATGCTTGAGATAAAGAAGTTACCAATATGGAAGTTGGAAATAACTCTTTTCCACCAAGTTTTACAGATTTACTTTCCTTTAAAAGTCCCGTAACCTTTAACGTACTTTCAAGCGTAACGCCTTTCATAATCTCCAAAAGAGCTTGATTTTCTTCATTTTTCTCAATCGTAACTTGAAGTTTTCCCGTTCCATCTCGTAAAATTACAAACATCACATACTGTAAATCCCGAATATGATCGACAAAACCTTGAAATTCAATCGTTTGATCATAATAGTTTTCTAAATCTTTGGCAAATATTTTCATAATTTTCTTCCTTTCTCATCCTTTAAAAAAGTAAATCGTTTCATTTTCGTTGCATCCCTTCATTCGGCATGGTACTAGGGATATTTCCATGTAACGATACAGATAGTGATAACTGATCATCATACTTTCCTAAAATAAAATCAATTAAAAAACTAGCATCCAAGGCCTTTCTCGGCATTCCCATCATACCCAGTAAAGATAAAAGTTGTTGGGTTTCATAACTGCGTTGTTCTTCTAAAACCTTAGAATCCATTAAATCTTTTAAATACATCTTAGCAAGTCTTTTTACATCTTCAAGATAAATGACTGATTCTTGTTTTTCCATCAAAAACTCCTTCTTTCATATATGCAAATCCAAATGGCTGATTAAATCCATTTCATTAACTTTTTCTCGTTCATTCGTATCAAAATCTACCAATAATACTTCACTATTTAAAATATCCTCTTCTTTAACTGAAATAACATAATGAGTTGGATAATTTTTACGAATCTCTTCTTTGGTAGTTCGAAAAATCATTTCACTTTTAAAGCCATTCAAGCGAAGTTCTTGTGTTAAATATAAAGCATGATCTCGTTCCTTTTCCGTTTGATAAGTAATCAAAACATCCAAAAGTTTTTGATCTAAGAAAAGATGGTCCATACAGTAAGTATATAAAGTATCCGTAAAACCACAAAGATAAAAACCACCTTTAGAAATTCCACTAATTGATTCACTTTGTTTTGCAAGACTGCCACCTTTTAAAAAGCAGACATCTACTTCATTCACTTTTTGATGAATTTCAAAATATACATCTTCCATAGAAGAAAGATCATCACGAAGTTCATAGGAAATATCTAAATAATCCAAATCATGGCATAGTTTTTCTTGGTTCTCTTTAGAAACTGAAAGCGATACAACCAAATCGCGAAGGCCAAGGGCTTCTAAAATTCGTACCCCAAGACTGATCAATTCTGCTCCGTAAAGAAGATCTTCACTTCCGAATACAACAAAACCAAATTCCTTTTCACCAAGTATACTAAAAATGGGTTCATGATAAAACCATTTGACAAAATCATTTGAATTTTCATAATACGCTCGAATTCTACCGATAATTCCATCTTTGCGTACAACATTACCTTTTTCATTATAAAAGCTGCCATCTTCCATTAAAGAAGATTCAGTATAATCATAATTATAAATTTCTGCAAAAGAAGTAAGCACCCGAGCAAGATAATCATACCCTTGGGCTTTCTTCCCATAAGCTTCAATCATATTATCCAATCTTTTTTTCATCGACATAACTCCTCCTCATCAAAAAACTCTTCTTTTTTTTCTCCTAGCAATGCTAATTCTCGTAAGGCTTCCAAATAAAGTCGCTGATACAATAGCATCTGACGATAAGCATAATCGCGTTGCCATTCAAGTTGCTCTTTCAAAGTCACTTTTCGCATTTCAATTTCTGATTCATTTTGTTCCATAACTCACACTCTTATTTTCTTTTTTCATACCTAAGATAAAAAAAGACCTAATAACGTAAGGACGAGTAAAACCCGCGGTGCCACCTTACTTTACTAGGTACTCTCTAATGCATAACGCTCATCCTGCGATTTCTATTAAAAGAAGGTTGTTTTCCTTTTTCATCATTTTCGGTGTTCCCAGCAAACTCACCTTCTCTGTAAAATGACTCGGAAAAAGGCATTTCCTTCCTAGAAATAAACTACCTATAGTTTACACTTTTTTTGAAGGAACGTCAAACGAAACTACATCACTAGACATCTTTTTTGTAAGATATTGACACACTTCCCAAACCGTTTTTTGAAAATCTTCATAACAAACCGAAAACCAAGTAACGGGGAGTTGATGTTTAAACCACGTATACTGCCGTTTCGCATAATTTCTAGAATGTTTCTTACACAAAGAAATGACTTCCTCTAAAGATTTTGTGTGATTAAAATAATCGGTAAACTCTTTATATCCAATGGCTGTTTGAAGTGCCCGAGATTCCAGTTTTTGCTCAAAAAAAGGAGTTATTTCTTGAAGTAAAGCGGGAACCATCTGATCAAAACGTTCATCAATCTTTTGATACAAAGTAGCACGCTCCGTAGTAAGTCCAATAAAAAAGACTTGGTTATAGTGTAACTGACTCGTTTCCATAATAGGAAGCTGATGTTCTAACTTGTAAAGAAGTCGTTCCATTCTTCTTCGATTATGAGAATCATACGAAACATCAGCGTGATACGCATCAATCTTTTCTCGAAGCGTTTCCAAATCGTACATCGAATAATCCACAGAATCTTCTTCCTTAGTAAACTGATAATCGTATAAAGCGGCTTTAATATAAAGTCCGGTTCCTCCAACTAAAATAGGAATATGTCCCCGTTTCATAATTTCATCAATTTTCATTCGACAATCGCGTTGGTAATCATAAACCGAATAAGAATCCGTAAGATCACAAATATCCAAAAGATGATGAGGAACCCCATCCATTTCTTTTTTCGTTACTTTTGCGGTTCCAACATCGAGTCCTCGATAAACCTGCATCGCATCGGCATTAATAATTTCACCATGCAACTTTTTAGCAAGTAAAATTCCTAACTTTGATTTTCCTACTCCCGTAGGTCCTACAATCGCAATAATCATTTTCTTCCCCCCCTTAATTCATGGCTCGTTTAAACATTCTTTCCAAATCATAAATGGAAAAATGAATAATCGTAGGTCTTCCATGCGGGCAATTATAAGGATTATCACAAGCGCAAAGTTCATTTAAAAGTTCTTCCTGAGCTTCATGAGAAATACGCATATTGGCTTTAATACTCATTTTACAAGCAAGCGTAATGGCAATGCTTTCATTAAACTTAACCCGGTCTACTGGACTAACCCCTTCAATCAGTAAATCAATAATCCGGCGAATACTTTCTTCTTCATGTCCTTCAAGTAACCAAGTAGGATGTCCTGTAAAAACAAGCGTATTAATACCAAATTCTCGTACTTCAAAACCCATAGTTTGTAACGTTTCCATCGCATCTTTTATCTTTAAAAATTCGCTATTAGAAAGTTCAATCGTAATAGGAAAGAGTAACGAAGTAGTATGAACTTCTTTACTTTCTAACGCCCGCATGTTGCGTTCATAATTCACCCGTTCCTGTGCTGCATGCTGATCAATTAAATACATGCCATCTTCATTTTCAGCAATAATATAAGTTCCATGACATAATCCTACGGGATAAAGTTTTAAAGATTTTACAGCTTCATTAAGCACGACCTCAGTTTTGGGTTTTGAAGGAGAAGTAAAATCAAAGGTAGCTTGAATTGCATCACTTTTTTGATACGTTGCTTCACTTTCTTTAATGACATCTTCCATTACTTCTTTTTTAATACTACTTGTAGAACTCATGCGTCCGACAGCATCTGGAATCAATAAATTTTGATAAAGAGCATCCTTAATGGTTTTAATCAGTAATTCTGCTAAAACATCCATTTTACTAATTTTAATATCTTGTTTCGTTGGATGAATATTGACATCGATCAAAGTAGGATCCGTATTAATATTTAAAACGACAATCGGATATTTAATATCTGGTTTATACGTATAATAAGCATCATTAATCGCCCGATTGATATCCATGTTGCGAATGACCCGTCCATTACAAATGACAATCATATGGTTGCGATTAGACTTTAAAATTTCTGGTTTGCCAATATATCCATAAAGATCAAAATCATCACAACTCGCTTGAACTTCGATCATTTTAGAAGAAACACTAGCACCATAGATTTCATGAATGGTTTTTAATAGCTGACCGCTTCCAGAAGTAGATACAAGCGTTTTTCCATCATTGGTTAACGTAAAACTTACGGATGGATGAGCAAGGGCAAACTTTTCCAAAAAAGAAACACAAGAAGCAAGTTCTGCCTGTTCGCTTTTTAAATACTTTAATCGCGCTGGAGTGTTATAAAATAAATCTTGAACGGTAATAATGGTTCCTTTTCTTGCATCAGCATTTTCACAGCACAATAACTTTCCTCCTGAAATCTCTAAGTACGTTCCCACATCTCCTGTAGAAGTCTTTAACGTGACATGAGAAACACTCGCAATGGATGGTAGTGCTTCTCCTCGAAACCCAAGCGTATCAATAAAATACAAATCATCATCACGAAGTAACTTACTAGTTGCATGCCGTAAGAATGCTTTTTTCGCATCCTCTTCATCCATTCCAATTCCATTATCAATGACACTAACTTCTTTAATGCCACCCTCAATTAAATGAACCGAAACAATCGTCGCATTCGCATCGATACTATTTTCGACAAGTTCTTTGACAATCGAAGAACAACGCTCGACCACTTCACCAGCAGCAATTTTATTAGCAAGTTCTTCACTCATCACTTCAATTTTACTCATAAAACCTCCCCTACTTTCATAACGTATTCGCACTCTTCATAATCTTTTCCGTGAATACTAATTGGTTCACACCCCACAAACATGCCACCCTTTAAACGGAAAAAAGCATTAGCAGATAATGGTTTTAAAACATAAACCGAATAAATAGGAATCCCGCGTTTTTGAAAGTTTTCTTCTACAATTTTTAAAAACTTCGTTCCAAATCCTTTCTTTTGATAACTAGAAGAAAGATAAAGTGCATCTAAAATGCCAACGCCATCCAAAATACTAAAAATACAAATTCCTTGAATGGTCCAATCATCATAGAGTGCATAGTAAAAATAATCTGGATGATGAAGTCGTTCTAGAATATGTTTCGTTCGTTTAGTTTGATTCTGCTCGCGCACTTCAAAAACTTCTTTTGGATAAATTCCTTGATAAGTTTCACGAAAAAAAGCATGATGAGCAGCAACAAACTTGGAAACATCTTCTTCAAGTAAAGGTTTAATTTCAATCATAATTCCCTCCGAAAAGACAAGGACGAACTTCATAAGTCACAGAATCATGTAAAAATAAATGAAGTTTTGTCTCTTTTTTAAAATAGAAAAAACAAACCCCCAAAATTACCAAATCACTTTTAGCAGGAATGAAGAGTTCAACCGATTTGGTTGGAAAATTTTGATAAATCCGCCGTGGCGAAAGTGCTTCATCTCCATAAAAAGTAACGGAATTTTGACTCGCTTCCTCCCAAAAGCAAAGAAGATTTTCTACTTCACAAAGGGCCCCTGGTTTCATGGGAAGCGTAATCGGCCGAATCTTCTTTTTATAATTAGAAACCGTTTTCTGAAAAGAAGAAAACGTCTTTCCTGGAGTATCATAAATGGTGAGGGATGATAATTTCCATTTCATAACATCAAGCGTTGTATTTGGCATTTCACTTACAAGTGTTGGTAATGTAATCCCATCTTTTAAAAAGGCGAGTTTCTTTAAAATACTACTCTTTCCTGCATTCGCCATTCCCATAAACGTACAAACCGAAAACTTTTCCATATGATGAAGAAGTGTCCGAAGTGATTTTTCATCTTTCACACTCACCGAAAAGATATTAGCAGAAATATCATAAATCTTTTGAATTCGTTCACATAACTTTTTGACAGATACCGATTTTGGTAACAGATCCATTTTCGTAAGTACTAAAAATTTTTCTTGTGAAATCTGCTGAAACATTTGAATGGAAGCGGTAGACAACTGAAAAAAATCAATAAAAAAATAAACGACGCCATGAATTTCAAAAGAAGTCGTTGCATCTTGATGGGAAGTAGGAAATTCATGATAATGTTTCAAACGAAAACAACGCTCACAATACGTCATATCAAAATTCGTAACATATCCCTTTTGCTTTGGATTCTCATTTTGTAAAACACTTCCACATCCCAAACAATGCTTACTCATAATATCGCCCCAATTCAAAAAGTTCTTTTTTCTTTAAATAACGAAAAATGACTTGTTCTCCCATCCGAATAAACTTCATCGAAAAGGCTTCTTTATTACTAATTGGATTCACATAAATACTGGTAAATCCCATCTTATTTGCACCCAAAACATCCGTAAGTAAACTATCGCCGATACTAGCAACTTGATGGACTTTAAAATGATACATATCCAAAACTTTTTGATACTTCTTTTTAAATGGTTTCATACTTTTAAAAGCAGCATCCACATTCAATTTTTCTTTAAATGGAGCAACCCGGGATTTACTGCCATTAGAAAAAATAATTACTTTAAATTTAAGACTTTCTAAATAAGCAAATAAATCTTTCAACTCCCGATCGGGAACTGGCATCGACATCGGAGCAATGGTATTATTTAAATCAAAAATAAGACAGACAATTCCAGCTTGCTTCAAAGCTTGATAATCAATTGTATAAATACTTTTTTGATAAATATCGGGTATCATATGATCCATTTTCTTCACCACATTAAAATCATTATATCATAAAATTTGCGTCTTATTTCGACAAAATATTCATAAGATGAAAGTAGGAATGTGATTCAAAATGTTTTTATTAAATCTTTTAAAAAGTCTTCTTTTTTTCACCGGTTCTTACTCCAATAACGTCTTTCCAGAACCACTATCCAAAGAAGAAGAAGAAAAATGTATTGAAAAAATGAACCAAAATGATCCGGATGCCAGAAACAAACTCATTGAACACAATCTTCGCTTAGTAGCACATATCGTAAAAAAATTTGAAACCAAAGGTTATGATACCGATGATCTAATTAGTATTGGAACCATTGGTCTAATTAAAGGAATCGACTCCTACAAAGAAGAAAAAAGAACACGCATTACTACCTATGCCGCTCGCTGTATTGAAAATGAAATATTGATGTACTTTCGCGGGAATAAAAAAAATAATGGAACCATCAGTTTAAATGATTCCATTGGTTATGATAAAGATGGAAATGAAATAAATCTCATTGATATGATTAAAGACAATAAAGAAGACATTTCCGATCATCTTCATACGCAAAATAACATTGCTCTTTTAAAAAGTTACATCAAACACTTAAATCCCCGCGAACAAGAAATCATTATCAAAAGATATGGCTTAAACTTAGAAAAAGAACGAACGCAAAAAGAAATCGCCAAAGAACTAGGAATTTCCAGAAGTTACGTATCCCGAATTGAAAAAAGAGCACTCACCAAAATCTTAAAAGAATTTATTAAAAGTAAAAATAATGAACTATAAAAAAAAGACTTAATAGTCTTCTGAAATATCATCAATATTTTCAATTTCTTGTTCCATAGCACTTCGAAATTTTCGTTTAAAAACAATAATGCGTCGTTTTAAATTTTCAGCATCTTCCTCTAACTTCGTAGCACGAACCAAAGCTTCATTAACAATCCGGGAAGCATTCCGTTTGGCATCTTCCAAAATTCCTTTGGATTCATCTCGAGCCATTCGTTTAATTTGATTTGAAGCATCTTCCGCAACTAATAAAGCGCGATTTAAAGTAGTTTCCATATTTTGATATTGTACTAATTTCTGTTTTAATGATTCAATTTCAGCATCTCTGGCTTTCAACTGATTTAACATACTCTCGTACTCTTTTGTAACATCACTAACAAAAGCATTCACTTCACTTTTATTATATCCGTTAAAACTAGATCCAAACTTTTTCATGCTTCACCTCACTTCTAAAAAGAATGATAACTACCAATCAATTTCATCTTCAGCATCTTTTTGCTTTTCGTTATCCTCGGTAATTTTTCCTTGAATATTAACATTTTTTGGTGTACATAAATAAATTCCTACGCCAATTTTTTGCATTTTTCCACCAATGGAATAAACACATCCTGATAAAAAGTCAATAATGCGTTTTGCTTGATCACTCGTTACGCGTTTTAAATTGACAACCACACTATTTCTGTTTTTCAAATGATCGGCAATTTGTTGTGACTCTGAATATGCACGAGGTTCTAATAAAATCATTTTATTTCCAGTTTTATCTGCTTCTTTTAAAGCCTCATCTTCACTAACAGCATAATATTCATCTTCTGTTCCGATTAGTGTATCGTCTTCATCATCTGCAAAGATTTTTTTTAATTTACTAAGTCCCATATGTTTATCCTCTCCTACAATAATCTACTATCTCATTGTAACAAATGAGTGACGGATTTTCAAGATTCTTTTGCGCTTTTTTCAAGCAGTATCGTCGTCGGTCCATCATTAATTAAAGAAACCTCCATATGCTGACCAAAAAAGCCAACTTCCACCGGAACATACTTTTTCATCTCTTCATTAAACGCATCATACAAAACTTTCGCATCTTTTCCGTTTAAAGCATCGACATAACTCGGACGATTTCCTTTCTCGGTATTTGCATACAAAGTAAATTGACTAATGGATAAGACACTTCCGAAAACATCTAATAAACTTAAATTCATGACACCGGCTTCATCCTCAAAAATACGCAAGTA
>CANQXM010000046.1 GCA_947627835.1 uncultured Bacilli bacterium
GTTTATGTCGATGCCAAGGAACGTCTTTCTAAGATGCAAACTTATCGCTTGGAGAGTCATCCTCTTGATGAAGAGATGGTTGGATATACGATTGATGAAGAGTATGCAAATACTTTATCGGAAGAGTTAAAACTTTCTTATTACAGTAATTTAATCGGACGAATTAGTTCTTGTAATATCATGCCAAAGGTTTCTTTTGAAGCTTTTGGAAAACAAATGGAAGTTCCAGAAAAGTTATTACCAACTGCTGTTGAATGTGAGAAACGCGTAAAAGATTCTATGGCAAAGATGGATTTACGAATTAATGAAATGGAAGTATCGGCGCGTGTTGCTGAGATGCAATTTGCTTATTATGGCAAGTTAATTGAAAAAATGAAGGCTTCGAAATTGGGGCCAAAGACACGGGTAGAAGCATTTGGGGAATCGTTTGAAATCCCTTACGAATGTGTAGATACGTTCCAAGAATGCTTGAAACGAATGGATGATATTAAAGCCTCTTTTGCTAAAGATAAGGGCGTACAACAAAAGGAAGAGAAGCCAAAGGTTTATCAAATTGAAGATAAGAAAAAGCCAAAAACCAATAAAATTAAAGAATTTTTAAGTAAGATTCCTGGTAAGGTAAAAGTCGCCATGTTAACGGCTGCCTTTGCGATTACGGCTTTTGGATCTTTCCAATTTGGTCGTCATTTCGGAAATGAAAACGCAAATGAGAATGCAAATACCATTTCTACTCAGGAAGCTACAAAGCCAGTAGATACGGATGATGTTCTTAGTTTAATTGATGAACCGTTAGAAGTAGTGGAAGAAGCACCAAGTAATGAAGTAGAAGATTCGGGTAAGATTGATGAATGGGTGGCAAGTGCCAAACAAAGTATTGCTTCGAAGTTTGGTTCTACCTTTACTGTGATTGATCCAAATCGGGTGTATAATTCTCCAGATCGTCTTGATCAACCACTTCGTTTAAAAGCCGGATTTGATCAAAGTACTTATACAATTACAAAAATTACTTTGAGAAAAGCAGATGGAACCAAGATGACGATTGGATATCGGGATACGAATGCTCAAGAGGTTGTCGATGAGTTATTAAGAAATGGAGCTGTTATTGACTCCGTGCATGCAGTTAGTTCTATTGGAGAAGAAGATTATAAACAAAATGGAATTGATACGGCTGTTTTTACAGTGGATAACATGGATCATATGAATTATGCAAATGCTAGTGCTACTACGTTATCTCAAGAAATTTTAAATACCTTAAATCAAGGAAGGGGAATGAATCACTGATGGAATTATATGATATTATTACACTCGATGATCACAAAGATTATTCACTTATCAAAATGGAAGAATATCAAGGAGATACTTATTGTATGTTTCTTGAAGTTGACAAAGAAGAAAATCCGCTTGATCAAGTTCTCATTTTACGAAAGGTTCCTATTAGTGATACCGAATTTGAGTTTGAGGAGTTAAATCCAGCAGAATTAAAAATCATTTCTGAAATATTTAAAGATCAATTTTTGAATGAAGAAGAGGCTTAGGCTTCTTTTTTTTTTGGAAAAACTTTCCTTAGTTTTCCTTATTTATTTGAACAAACTAAGGGTAGGTGGTTGTATGCGTAAGTTTTTGTATCTGCTTCTTCTTTTTTTTATGATTCTTAGTTTTCAATTTCCAGCGATGGCTACAAGTCGGGAAGAAGATAAAACCATTTATGTTTCTCAAAATATTAAAACGATTGGAGAATTTTTGAAAAAACAAGATTATTATGAGCAAATTACCAAACTTTGTCACGAGGACCTTTGTTATTCCGTTGATGTTCATGATTTATCTCGTTCGTTAGAAGTGATGGAAGAAAAAGTACTTGCATATATTTTAAAAAATTATGGTAGTGAAGTAGAAACAAAAGTATCTTTAAAAGGGTTTGCGGTTACTAAAATTTTAACGAACTAGTTTTCCTTGATATGTATTTCTTTTTTTAAGTTCTTTATCAATATCATTTAAGACGACGAATTTTTTTAGTAACCATTTCGGAGCAATTAACTCATTTTTATTGGGGTCTCCCGTAATTCGGTGAATGACAATTTGAGGATTTAGATATTCTAGTTGAGAACAGACAATATCAATATATTCTTCTTTGGTAAGCAAATGAAATGGCTTTTTTTGATAGTATGTTTCTAATGGGGTGTTTTTGATTACGGAAAGCATGTGAATTTTAATGCCATCAATTTGTAAATCGTTTAGATATTTTACGGTTTCAATCATCATTTCTTTGGTTTCGTTTGGAAGACCATTGATGATATGAACGACGACGCGAATTTTTCTTTTTTTGAGTTTTAAAACCATTTCTTCAAAGTTTTTTAAAGTGTGTCCGCGATGAATGAATTGTAATGTTTTTTCATGAATCGATTGTAATCCAAGTTCAATGGTAAGGTGAGTTTTCTTGTTTAGTTCTTCTAAATAATCCAGCGTTTCTTCGGTAATGGCATCACTTCTTGTAGCAATATCGATGCCAACTACGTTTGGAAGGGATAAGACACTTTCATATTTTTCTTTTAATACTTTAGTAGGAGCATA
Organism: uncultured Bacilli bacterium; assembly: GCA_947627835.1. Taxonomy (GTDB): domain Bacteria; phylum Bacillota_I; class Bacilli_A; order RF39; family UBA660; genus MGBC162267. The sequence goes on from CANQXM010000046.1 coordinate 2,569, forward strand.
GGTATTGGTAGCTACTTGAAAGTAAGCAATGTATTGGTTCGTTTGCCATTTCTTTTCCATTTTCTTTTTGATGGTATTAAATTGAGTGATTAAATCATCTTTTTTATCTCCTGCAAAATCTCCACTTTGATTGCTACAGAAAATGCAACCATGACCGTTTTGGATATTGGGACAGGAAAAGCCGGCATTTAAACTTACTTTAAATACTTTTTGATGGAATGTTTTTTTGTAGTATTCATCTAAGGTATAGTATCTTTTGGATGATTTTTTTTCTTGTACTTTGTCTTCTTCTTTGAGGTCTTTTAGTAATTTATTGATTCGATTTTCGAATTCCAAATCATCTTTTTGCCATTCTTCAAATTCGTTTTTTAAATTTTGATATTCCGGTTTTTCTTGAAATTCATTTTGGAAATTTTGAAGGAGCGTAGTCGTATAATTTTTAATTTTTTCTTTGATTTCTTTGATATTTTTAAATTGATTATGGGTAAGAATTATTTGGGTACTGATGGTTTTCATACTGGAAAAATGAATTCCCAACATCATGTCTTTTTCTAGTTTTGTAAAGAGTTTTTTATCGTTTACCATTTTTTTGATTTTGTCTGCTTGCTTTTTTAAAACTGAATTTTTTTGAATTTCACAAGCGATGGTGTTTTGATCTGTTTTTTTAAGAAGTAAAAGCGTGTAGAGACATGCAAAAAGATAAGCCTCATTTTCATCATCTTGGTTTTGAATGGCTATTTTCATGCTTCTTCCAATTAGTTCATTTCTGAGGTATTGTTCGTTCCTGCTCCAAGGGGTTTGTTCTAATAAATCTTGGATAGTTTTTTTTAATTCTTTTTTAACCATACTTCTTGTCCTTTTTTTGTTTTTTATTTTATCATATCTATTTCTTTTTGGGGAATGAATTGTATGTCTTTTATTTTTGTGTTAAAATGGTTTTTAAGATAAGAGGGGAAATTAAGATGGCTGATTTTTTTCCACATTTTCAAGTTGATTATTCCAATAATCGAAGTAAGCAAGAAGCCATATTTCAAGGAGAAAGTTATCGAATAACGATTTTATCTGATCGTTTAGTTCGTTTGGAATATAACAAGGATGGCATCTTTTTTGACGATTTAACGGAACAAGTTATTAATCGTAATTTTCCTGTGCCTGAATTTCAAGTTCAACAAGATGAACGTTTTTTAGAGATTACAACGAAGTATTTTCGCTTGCAATATATGAAAGAAAAGCCTTTTGTAGGAGGTAAGTTATCTCCGGATGCCAATTTGAAGGTAGCGCTTTTGAATACTGATAAAATTTGGTATTTTAATCATCCAGAAGCAAGAAACTTTGGAACAACACCGATGGGATTAGATGAAAATAGTAAGAAGATTCCTTATGCAAAAGGACTTTATAGTGTTGATGGCTTTGTTTCTTTAGATGATTCGACTTCTTTAATTTTAATGCCAGATGGTTATTTAACAAGTTCTTCGGTTCCGCGTGTTGATACGTATTTGTTTGTTTACCGAAGAGATTTTGGTTTGTGTTTAAAGGATTATTTTACTTTAACGGGATTTCCGGCATTAATTCCTCGTTATGCTTTAGGAATTTGGTGGAATCGTAATGAAATTTATAATTTTCAAGATACCAAAGATTTGATTATTAACTTTAACCGCAATCATATTCCTTTGTCTATTTTACTTTTAGGAGAGTTCTGGCATTTAAAGGATAAAAATAATTTGCTTGCTTATAAAACGGGATTTACGTTTAATCGAAATTTGTTTCCAGATCCTGCATTTTTTACTAATTATATGCATGAACGAGGCATTCACGTAGGACTTAATATTGATCCAAGAGAAGGAATTATGCCTCATGAAGATCATTATGATGAAATTGCTCATGATTTAGGGCTTCAAGATCGTCATACCATTCCATTTAATGTTTTTGATAAGTTTGTGTTGGTGAGTTATTTTAATAAACTCATTAAACCCCTTGTAGATAAGGGTGTTGATTTCTTTTGGATTGATTATTATCATCCAAAGGATCCATATACACTACGGGCTTTAAGTTATTATCATTTTCAAGATTATCGTCAGTATGTAAATCGAAGAGGACTTGTAATGAGTCGAAATGGGGGCGTTGCTGCACATCGTTATCCAGTTTTATTTTCCGGTGAAACTACCGTTAGTTGGGATACTTTGAAAATTCTTCCTTATTATAATTCTCTTGCTAGCAATAAAGGACTTAGTTGGTGGAGTCATGATGTTGGTGGATATAAAGATGGTATTGAAGATGCTGAGTTGTATGCTCGATACGTGCAACTTGCTTGCTTTAGTCCAATTTTCCGATTTGCATCCAAACAAGGACATTATTATAAACGGGAACCTTGGAAGTGGGATGTGAAAACCCTAAATATTGTTCGGGATTATTGTGTTTTGCGGCATCGTTTTATTCCTTATTTGTATGCAGAAGCTTATAAGTATCACAAAACGGGGAATCCACTTATTCAACCTCTATATTATTTAAATCCTCTTATTTATGATGAAGTTTCTTATCGAAACGAGTATTATTTTGGAACGGAACTTTTTGTAGCACCGATTACTGTTAAGAAAGATTTAGTTATGAACCGAGCCATCATGCGTCTTTTCTTACCAGAGGGTATGTGGTATGACTTCAAAACGGGCAAGAAATTTCCTGGAAATAAACGATATGTTGTCTTTTATAAAGATGAAGATTATCCCGTTTTTGCAAAACAAGGAAGTATCATTCCAATGGCTTTGTTAGAGGAAAATATTAATGTTACCAATCCTCCAGTAGCGATGGAAATTCATGTTTTCCCTGGAAAAAGTAATACGTATTATTTGTATGAAGATGATGGGGTTAGTTCTCTTTATGAAGAGGGTTACTATATCATGACAACGATTGATTATAACTATTTACAAAATAATTACACACTGATTATTCGACCAGTTGAGGGAAAGAGTGGCATTATTCCTGAAAAACGTGATTATATTATTCGCTTTCGAAATACGAGAGAAGCCGATAGCGTTCAAGTTTATTTCGATAAAGATTTAATTCCTTTTGAGACTTCAGTAGAAGATGAAGATTTCTTGGTAAAGGTTAAAGATGTTAAAACAAGTGGACAACTTACTGTCAATTGTAAAGGAAAAGATATTGAAATTGATGCAGTTCGAATTATTAATGAAGATATTGATTCCATTATTAATGATTTACAGATTGAAACACGTTTAAAAGAAGAGATCGCTCAGATTATATATAGTGATTTGGATATTAAAAAGAAACGAATTGCTATTAAAAAGTTGAAGAGTAAAGGACTTGAAAGTATTTTTATTCGTATGTTTATGAAGCTTCTTGAGTATGTTTCTGAACTTTAAAATTCCATGATTGTGGAATTTTTTCTTTGTTTTTTTCCATTCTAAGTGGAAAAAAGGTATAATAGATTTAGAAAGTAAAGAGAGGATTTTACATATGTCAAAAATTATTCAAGTACATGCTAGAGAAATTTTAGATTCTAGAGGTAATCCAACGGTTGAAGTTGATGTAAGAAGTGAAAAGGGATTTGGAAGAGCCAGTGTTCCAAGTGGAGCATCTACGGGTGAAAAAGAAGCATTGGAACTTCGCGATGGCGATGCAAAGCGGTATTTGGGGAAAGGCGTTTTAAAAGCAGTTTCCTATGTTAATACGGTGTTAAAAGATCTTTTGATTGGGATGGAAGTTACTCATCAAAAAGAAATTGATGAAATGTTAATACAAGCCGATGGAACGAAGGGAAAAACCAAGTATGGAGCCAATGCGATTTTGGGTGTTAGCATGGCGGTTTTAAAAGCTGCAGCAAGTGAGAGTGGACGCTCTTTGTATCGGTATTTGGGCGGAGAACAGGCGGTTGTTTTACCAATTCCGATGATGAATGTTTTAAATGGTGGAAGTCATGCAGATAGTTCGGTAGATTTTCAAGAGTATATGATTGTTCCGATTGGTGCGAAAAGTTTTCCGGAAGCTTTACGGATGGGATCTGAAGTTTTTCATACGCTCAAAATGGTACTTAAAGAAAAGGGGCAAGTTACTGCTGTAGGGGATGAAGGGGGATTTGCGCCGAATTTAAAAGATAATGAAGAACCTCTTACTTATATTATGGAAGCCATATTGCGAGCTGGTTATAAACCTTATGAAGATTTTGGTTTAGCGCTTGATGTGGCAGCAAGTGAGTTTTATGATGAGAAGACGCATCAATATGTTTTTTCAAAAAGTCATGGAGGATCTAAGACAACGGAAGAGATGATTGCTTTTTATGAAGATTTAATTTCTCGGTATCCTATTATTTCTATTGAAGATGGTCTTGATGAAAATGATTATGAGGGATGGGTACTTCTTACAAGTCGTCTTTCTAGTCGGGTACAACTAGTTGGGGATGATTTGTTTGTTACAAATAAGGAACTGTTAAAGACTGGAATTGAAAAGAAGATGGCTAACGCAATTTTGATTAAGTTAAATCAGATTGGAACGGTTACGGAGACGATAGAGGCAATTTCCATGGCTCAAGAAAATGGATATCGTGCCATTGTTTCACATCGTTCTGGAGAAACTGAAGATACGACGATTGCTGATTTGTGTGTCGCTATGCAAACAGGTCAGATTAAAACGGGGTCCTTATCTAGGAGCGAAAGAACTTGCAAGTACAATCAACTTTTACGCATTCACGAAGAGTTAGGAGATCGAGCTGTTTATCCACAGTGGCCTTCTAAGTAAAAATAAAAAATACTTCGAAAAAATATCGAAGTTTTTTTATGCCATGATTTCTCCACCATTATTATGGATAATCTGACCAGTCATATAAGATGAGTCATCACTTGCTAAGAATACAAAGGTTGGTGCTAATTCATAAGGCATAGCTCCTCGACCCATAGCGCTATCAGCTCCCAATGTCGGAATTTTTTCTTTTTCCCAACAATTTGGTTGAAGTGGCGTCCAGAAAAATCCTGGTGCAATGGCATTTACGCGGATGCCTTTTAGTGCAAGATTTTTTGCAAGAGATCTTGTAAATCCAACAATGGCCCCTTTGCTTGTTACATAGTCGATGAGTTGAGGTTCTCCTTTAAACGTCGTAATGGATGTGACGTTGATGATGGAACTTCCTTTTTTTAAATGTGGTAGAACGGCTTTGGTTAAGTAAAACATTCCATATACGTTTACTTTCATGGTCCAGTCAAATTGTTCGTTTGAAATATCGGTTAGGTTATCTTTTTGGTATTGCACTCCGGCGTTATTAACGAGTATGTCAATTTTTCCAAAATGTTTTTTGGCCTTTTCAACAATTTCGTTTGCAAATTCTGGTTTGGAGATATCTCCACTGATAAGTAAACATTCAGAGCCATATTTTTCAATTATTTTTTTGGTATCTTCGGCATCTTTATGTTCATCAAAGTAAACAATAACTAAGTTGGCGCCTTCTTTTGCAAAGGCGATGGCGGCAGATTTACCGAGACCACTATCACCACCTGTAATGATTGCAACTTTGTTTTTTAGTTTTCTACTTCCTAGATAGTTGGGATTGTCAAATATCGGAAGCGGGTTCATCAAGTATTCTTTTCCTACAATATATTTTTGTTCTTGTGGCGGTGCAAGGACTTGAAATTTAGAAATTTTTATTCCTTCTTGATCCTTGGTAATGTATTTATCTCTACCAAATTGATATGTATTTTCCATGTTACTCCTTTCACTTATTGTATGTGTTTCTTATCTTTTTTGTTCGTTTAACGAATCTATATGAGCTATTAGAAATAATGAGTACTCTAAAACTAAAAAAATAAAAAACAAACCTCTAAACTTAGAAATAAGAATAGAGGTTTTTAATATGGAATTGAATCCTTTTAAGATAAAAAATAAAAAGAAACAAATGAAAAAATTTTTTCCACTTTTTATATTTCTACTTATGGCAGTAGTTGTAATCATACAAAGCTATGCTTTGTATGAAGTAAAGAAGGAATATGATGTGATAGAAGGTAGTGTTCCCAGCCATATGGATAACTTTGATGTAAAAGTAGCACTAACAATTGATGGAACCCTAAGTACAACATTTCCAGAAAAAGGAAGTGGAAAGACAGTAGATAGTATTGTTTGTGATAAAGGAGCAACCGCAAGTTGGGATTATGAGAAATGGGATATTACTGTTCATAATGTAAAACAAGCGAAAACCAAATGCCAAGTGAATTTTGTTACTAAATATACGGATTCTGTCTTGAATGGAAATGATCCAGTACTAGCTGAAAACTTAATACCCGTAACCATTGAAAATCAAAATGGAGAGAACATTGTAAAGAAAGCCAGTCAAAAAGATGCTTGGTATAACTATACGAAGAAACAATGGGCGAATGCAGTCATATTAAAAGATGAAAATGAAATCTATAAAGCCGGAGAACAAATTCCTGAAGACAAAATCGAAAGTTACTTTGTATGGATACCCAAGTTTGATTATCAAATTTTTGATATGGGAAATACTTATACAGGACTTGGAACAGTAACAAATAAAGTAGAAACAATAAAAATAAGATTTAATTCCAATAGTACAACAGATACAGATAGTGAATGTAAGAGTCCAAACAGAAGTGGAGATAATGGCACATGTTCTATTGGAAAATGGATGACACATCCAGCATTTGTAGATGGATTTGAAGGAAAGAAAGGTATGTGGGTAGGAAAGTTTGAAACAAATAATGCAGCAGGGCATACAGACATGATTGATCCAGATAATTTACAAATTA
>CANQXM010000047.1 GCA_947627835.1 uncultured Bacilli bacterium
TAAAGGCAGCTATATGGGCTGCTTCACAACCAGCATGTCCTCCACCAACTACAATAACATCATAGTTCATTTTTTCACTTCCCTAAACAGAATTTTTGAAATAAGTTATCTATTAGTTCTTCATCATAAGTTTCACCTATAATGAGTCCAAGATTATTCCAGGCTTCTTTGAGTTCTATTTCTAAGATATCGATGGGGATATTTTGATTTATTTGTTCTTGCGTATTTTTAATGTTTTTTAAAGCTTTTTTGGCTAGAGTAATCTGGCGAATATTTGATAAAAAGTTTAAATCTTTATTTTCTAGTTCATTCATTTGAAACATTTCTTCCATTCGTTTTTGCAAGTTTTCTAAGCCATCAATACTTTTTGTATTTCCCTCGACAATATCCGGATAATCTTTTGGATCTAATTCTATTTTTTTCTCTAAGTCATCTTTATTTAAAAAGATAATATGTTTTTTTAAGTTCACTTCTTTTAATAATTCTTGATCTTCTTTTGTTAATTTTTCATTTCTATTTAATACTAAAATTACTAAATCAGCATTATTTAGTACTTCTTTACTCTTTTTAACTCCTATTTGTTCTACGACATCTTCGGTTTTTCTTATTCCTGCAGTATCTATTAAATGAAATAAAATTCCATTTTTTGTGTAAGTTCCTTCTACGATATCTCTTGTTGTACCGGAAACATCTGTAACAATTGCCTTTTCTTCTTGTAAAAAAGCATTTAATAAACTACTTTTTCCAACGTTTGGACGGCCGATAAATGCGACTTGAATTCCCTCTTTAATGATTTTTCCAGTTTCGGATTCTTCAACAATTTTTATTAGTTTTTTTTCAATTTCCTGAAGTTTTGGTTTCATATTTTCATGTGTTACAATTTGTTCATCTTCATATTCTGGATAGTCAATATTTACTTCGATATTTGCTAGTAAAGAAACGATTTCTTCTCTTAATTCTCTAATTAATTTGGTTAAATTTCCGGTTACTCCATTCAAAGCTAATTTTCGTGCTTGTTCACTTTTGGCTTCAATTAAATCACTTACAGACTCAGCTTCTAATAAATCAATTCGACCATTTAAAAAAGCACGTTTAGTAAATTCACCAGGTTCAGCAAGTCTGGCACCATTTAGTAGCAATATTTCTAGAACTTTGTTAGTTACTAGAAAACCACCATGACAATTTATTTCTACTACATCTTCCGTGGTATAAGTTTTCGGTGCTAGCATCTTCATCACTAACACTTCATCAATTTTATTTTTTCCATCTAAAATAAATCCGTAATGAATGGTATGCGTTGCGGATTCTGCAAATTTTTTATTTGAAAAGATTTTGGCTGTAATATTTACAGCATCTTTTCCACTTAAGCGAATTATGGAAATTGCCCCGTTATTGCCAGGATTTGTTGAAATAGCACAAATTGTATCTTCCATAGATTTCACCCCTATTCGCCGGTATTATATCACGAAATAGTTTCTTGTGAAATTTTTTCTTCAGCTTTGGCGTTCACAGAGGGATTATTTTTTTTATTTTCTAGCAAAGAAATATAACGATCAGAAAAGCGAATGGCAACTTCAAGTGGATTCGATGCAATTAATTGATTAAAAATTCCGTTCCAACGATATTGTTTTGCTAAATCATAGGAACATCCACATAAAATTTGAATGGTTTCAATTTCATTGTATCCACATTTTTGAAAGTACTGAAAAGTTTTGGTTATAACTTTTCTTTGTTTTCTTTCTTCTACTAGCATTTTTTGATAGTAACTGATTCGTTTCTTTTGGTCTTTGGGTAGTAATTTTTCATTCATAAATTACACCTTCTTATTGTAATAAGAATACCACAATTTTTGAATTTTTTGAAAAAGAAAAAACAGAATTACTCTGCTTTTATAATGACGTGACGGTTTGGTTCTTCTCCTTCACTTATGGTAGTAACCCCTTTAAAATTTGTTAATTTATTATGAATGATTCTTCTTTCATAAGAATTCATATTTTCAAGGGTAACATCAATCTTGGTAGCTCTTACTTCTTTAGCGGTACGAACTGCTAATTTTTCTAAGTAATTGATTCTCTTTTCTTTGTAATCTTCAACATCTAAATTAATTTTTAAATAAGTATTCCACTCTTTTAAGTATTTTTGTTTTAATATTGTTTCAAGTGCTTTTAGTGTTTGACCGTTTTTGCCAATTAAGATTGGATTATTATCTGAATACATTTTAATGGTAAAGACGTCATCACGAAGACTACTTTCTAATTCTACTTTTAATCCTAGACCTTCTGTTAGTTTCTTTAAAAATTCTTTCATATTTGTAAATAGGTCTTTTTTTGTAATTGCAGTGACTTTAATTGTTGCAGATTTAAATAATTTTCCAGCGATTTCTTCTTTTTTATATATTACTTCACTTTGATTTGCATTTAATTCAACTAAAACTTTCTTTAGCGCTTCTTCTTCCGTTTTTCCACTATTTTCTACTACCATTTTATTTTCCTTCTTTCTTGGTTTTATTTACGATTTTCCCTTTTTTAATCTTTTCTTTTTTATTATTTTTTTTCTGTTCTTTTTGCGAATCATTTTCCAGTACTTTTCGTATTAAAATATTTTGAAGGACAATGAAGCCATTTGTAACGATCCAATAGAAGGCAATGGCTGTTGGTAAGCTAAAGGATGCTACAGAAATCATGATAATCATAAACTTTAACATAAAGTCCATTTGTTTCATAACTTCGTTATTTCCAGCATTTTGATTTTGATTCATTGAATGACGGAATGAAAAATAAGTTGTTGCAATGATTAAGATAATTAAGACAATGTAGATGTATTGACCATTTGCTAATCCTTTTCCTGGGGTCATTCCTAAACTCATTCCAAAGAGTTTATCTTCAAAAATAGCTGGTACACGGTTAATGGCTTGTAAGAATGCAAAGAATAATGGAATTTGTAAGAATGATAACAAACAACCACTTACCGGATTGATTTTGTATTTTTGATATACTAACATGGTCTCTTGACTTTTTGCCATCATACTTTCACTATCGTTACGATTTGCATATTTTCTTTCAATTCTTTGAATTTCAGGATTGGCTTTTTTCATTTTTTCTGTTTGACGCATCATCTTCACTGATAATGGGAATAAGATGAGACGAATTAATAATCCAACTAACATGACCGCCCAACCAAAATTCTTAATGAAATAGCCAATTTCCAAGATTACCCACGCTAATGGTTTTACAAATATAGATTCCCAAAGACTATGATAAGGAATTTTGTTTAATTTAAAATCATTACATTCTGGTAAATCTTCTAATTTTACATTTAACTGATCATTATATTGTTCATACATTTCTAATAAACTTTCTTCCGTTGGTTTACATAATATGTCTTTTTGCAGACTTTGACCAGTCGTTTCATTTACAACAATTTTATTATCTTGATCTTTAATATAGTTTGAATTTCCACATCCACCTGTGCAAAGTATTATTGAAATTAAAATTAAGAATAATATTTTCTTTTTTTGTTTCATTTGTAGCTCCTTTGGATTATAAGATTATTTAGCATCTTTTCTAGTTCTTCATAAGTTGCACTTTTCGTCTTGTCTTTCATTATTATAATATAATCAAACCCTTTTTGAAACTCTTTTTTTTGATTTGTCAAAATATTTCTCATTCTACGTTTTAATTTGTTACGAAATACGGCATTTCCTAATTTTTTGCCAACAGCAATTCCAAATCTAGAAATTTGTAAGTTGTTTTTCATTATATATATATTATAAAAACCATTTCTTAGGATTTGCCCATTTTTAATAATTTCATTAAACTCACGATGTGTTTTTACTATCTCATATTTTTTCATAAGACTCATTCCTTTATAAAAAAAGCCACTTAACGTGGTTTATTTACATAATTGTTTGCGTCCTTTTTTTCTTCTTCTATTTAATACATTTGATTCTTTACGAGCGAAGAAGCCATGTTTTTTTGCTTGTTTACGATTATTTGGTTGATACGTTCTTTTCATAATTTAGAAAACCTCCTTTTTCTTTAAAGCCATTTTATTATAAACTTAGTACTTATAAAAAGTCAAGAAAAATGGATTTTCCACAAATTCACAATGGAGTTGATAACATTTAACATTATCCACGTGGATAACTTTTCTATGTTTATAATTTAATTTTTAAAATTTGTTGATAATGTTGATAACTATGTTTTCGTTTGTTAGAATAAGAATTTAATTGAGTGGATAACTTGTGAATGCGTTGTGACATTTTTTTTCGTACTTGTTCCGTTTTCCAAGTTGAGTTAAAATGAAATTGAAAAACATGTGGGATTGTGGGGTGAAAAGGTTGACAACAGATACCAATGAATTATGGAAAAATTTTTTAGATTCGATTTATAAAGATATTAACGCCGCTTCCTTTCATACTTGGTTTAAAGATCTTGTTTTACTTCAGTACGATCCCATCAAAGCGAAAATAAAGATAAAAGTTCCGATGAGTATTAGTTGCAAAATATTAGGAGAAAACTATTATTCTTTAATTGAAGAAACTTTTACAAAATTAACTGGTATCACCTTTGATATTGAATTTATATTTGAATCAGAAAAAGAAAAAACAGCAGTTGATAACTTTCAAAAAGAAATTTTAGGAGATGGAGAACTTCCCATTGAAGAAAAATGGGAATCCAACCTAATTCCTGAGTTAAATTTTGATAATTTCGTAGTAGGAGATTCTAATCGGCTTGCCAAAGTGGCAGGAATGGCGGTGGCGGAAGCTCCTGGAAAAATTCATAATCCCTTATTTATTTATGGAAAGAGTGGGCTTGGAAAAACTCATTTAATGCATGCAATTGGCAATTATATTGTGGAACACTCGAATAAAAAAGTACTTTATACAACTAGTGATATGTTTATGAATGATTATACAGGAATTGCAAATCTGGAAAATCAAGCAAATACTGTTGAATATGCCAATTCTTTTAAAAATAAGTATCGAAATGTGGATGTTCTTATTATTGATGATATTCAATATTTAGTAGGAGCTGAAAAAACCCAGCAAGAGTTCTTTCATACGTTTAATACCTTACATCAAGCTAATAAACAGATTATTATTAGTTCAGATAGATCTCCGGATGATTTAAAAAAACTAGAAGAGCGATTGCGAAGCCGATTTATGTGGGGACTTCCCGTAGATATTTATCCACCTGATTTTGAACTGCGATGTAAAATTATAAAAGAAAAAATAAAAAATACAAGTATTGCTGATAAATTAGATGAAGATGTCATTGAATTCATCGCAAATAGTTGTCAAAATGATGTGCGATTCTTGGAAGGGGCGATTAATCGATTGATGGCCTATACTGCCATGGTTGTTCCGGATCACATAGAACTTGAGTTTGCAAATGAAGCATTAAAAGATTTTATTAATAAGAATATCTATTCAGAGAATAGTATTGAAGGAATTCAAAAGGCGGTTGCTGATTATTATCATATTACTGTGGCAGATTTAAAAGGAAAGAAGAAAAGTGCTAATATTGCTTATCCACGACAAATTGGAATGTATCTTTGCAGAATGATGACAGATGAGACTTTTCCAAGGATTGGCCTAGAATTTGGAGGAAGAGATCATTCTACGGTTATCCATGCTTGTGATAAGATTGAAAAAGATTTAAAGAATAATCCAGCACTTGGAAATACCATTAAAGAAATTAAAAATAAAGTATAATGTTTATAAATTTTTAAAATCTGCTTAATTATCCACAACAAATTTTTAAAATCTGCATAGGAAATATCGAAAAATAACAAGATATTCACAATATAAACCGTATTATTAATACTAATATAAATTAAATAAAAAGAAAGAAGGAATGAAAATGAAATTTTCAATTGATAAAAGTATTATATTAGAAAACTTAAATAATGTTATTAAAGGAGTGTCTACGAAGAATGTAATTCCTGTATTAAATGGAATTAAGTTTGAGTTAAAAAGTGAAGGGCTTTATTTAACTGCAAGTGATTCTGAATTAGTTATTCAATCTTTTATTGAGAAAAAGTTAATTAAAAATGTGGAAAGTGAAGGAGTTATCATCATTGGTAGTAAATATATTTTAGATATTTTAAGAAAAATGCCAAGTGATGTGATTAACTTTGAAGTTATCGACAGTTTGAAAATTAAAATATATTCTGATTTTAATCAATATAATTTGAATTGTTTAGATCCAAGTGAATATCCAAATTTACGATTAGAAGAGCATAAAGATCCAATTATTATTAAAGGTGATATTTTTAAAACCATTATTAATCAAACAAGTTTTGCTATATCAACGCAAGAACTTCGGGCGTTACTTACTGGTGTTAATATTAAAATTACGGGAGATATTCTAGAGTGTATTGCTACCGATTCTTATCGACTTGCTAAAAAGAATATTAAATTAGAAACTCCTGTTGTTAATGACGTTAATATTGTTATTCCTGGAAAGAATATTATTGAACTTGAAAAAATTATCATTGATGATGAACCAGTAGAAATGCATATTTTTAATAACAAGGTTCTCTTTAAATATAAAAATATTATTTTTCAAACCAATTTACTTTCAGGAACTTATCCAAATACTTCTAATTTAATTCCAACTGAATTTGAGATTATCGTCCAATCAAAGCGAGATGATTTTGCTGCTGCTGTCGATCGTGCTGCTTTATTAACTCAAGGAAAAGATAAAAATATTATTAAAATGCGAATTGAAAAAAAGGAAATGATTATTAATTCTTATGCTTCTGAAATTGGAAAAACGGAAGAAAGATTAATGGTAGAAACTAGTGAAAATTCAAATATTGATATTTCATTTAGTGCAAAATATATGCTAGAAGCTTTAAAAACTTTGAAAGATGATGATCTTCTAATTTTACTTAATAATGACGTGAAACCAATTGTTATTAAGTCTTTAAAAGATGAGTCATTAATTCAACTAATTTTACCAATCAAGACATATTAAATTTATGTCTTTTTTTTATTTTTCATAATTCGACAAAAAAATAGTTTTTGAAAGGTTATTATAGTAGGCAATTTTTAGTTGGGAGGTGATTAAAGTGGAAGATTATGAAATTAATCGCAAAACCTTAGCTTTGATTGCATTAAAGGATAAAACTGAAGTTTTTGAAGAAGATAATCACTTTTTTGTTGATAAGTTAACTAATGAAATTATGGAAGATAGTTGTGCTTATTTTGGAAGTTCCCTTGCTGGAAGACAAAAGGGTACTGAAAATTTAATCGGTATTTCTTATAAAGCTCCTGTGATTGTTGAGGAATCCCAAGAAATTATTTTTTTTCCAACGGCTTCTCCTAGAAATGCAAATTGTTCTTGGATTCATTTAAGCAAGATTAATCAATATTTTCGACTTGGAAAAAAGTTAGTTGTTGAGTTTAAAAATGGAAGTCGCGTTGTTTTAGATTTATCCTATGGAATTTTTGATAATCAGGTTCTTCGAGCAACTCGTTTGGAGTCTGTTTTGCGGGGTAGAAAAAATGATAAAAATAGTTTTAAATAAGATTTTTGTGTGATATAATGGTAATAGGTATAGAGGTACATATATACCTATTATTTTTCTGTACGGCTTAAAAAAGAGGCATTTATATGTGGATAGGGTATTTGAAGTTACTAAATTTTAGAAACTATGAAGCAATTGAATTACAATTTCATCCTACCTTAAATATTTTTTTTGGAAAAAATGGAGAAGGAAAAACTAATTTAGTTGAATCTATCTACGTTTTAGGTCTTACTAGAAGCTTTCGTTTAGTAAATGATAATACGTTAATTCATCAAAAAGCGTCGATTGCTAAAGTAGAAGGAAATATCCATCATCGTTATGAAACAAATTATAAAATCATTATTAGTAAAGATGGAAAAAAAGTCAAAATTAATAATAATAAAGTCTTGAGATTAAGCGACTATATTTCTAAAATTAATATTATTTTATTTCATCCAAATGATTTAAAGTTTGTTAAGGACACGCCATCTATTCGTAGAAAAAGCTTAAATATCGATATTTCTCAGCTTAATCTGGAATATTTGAAATATTTAAGTTGCTATAATAAAGTTTTAAAACAACGAAATGCTTATTTAAAACAATTGATGGTAAATGGAAATCAAAGTACTTCTTATTTAGATATTTTAACTAATAAATTGATTGAATATGGGTTAAAAGTATATCATGAACGAAAAAATTTTGTAGAAACATTAAATCATTATATTTCTGAAATTTATTTTAAAATTGCAACAAAAGGAAATCTTTCTTTACAGTATATTTCTGATTATGAAGGTTTAGATTATGATCAATTATATGCTTTGTATCAGAAATCTTTAAAAAAGGATTTGGCTTTTGGAAAAACTAATTTGGGGGTTCATACGGATGATTTTAATTTTATTTTGGATGATTTTGATTTAAGAGATTATGGATCTGAAGGTCAACAAAAAAATGCAATTATTGCAATGAAATTTGCAGAACTTGAGTTATTTAAAAAGCAAAAAGGGTATTATCCAATATTAATTTTAGATGATTTATTTAGTGAACTAGATGAAGAAAAAATAGAGAATATTCTTTCCTTTTTATCTGATGATATTCAGGTGTTTATAACTACTACAAATATAAAAAATTTTGAAAAAATGAATCAAAAACATTATCGAGGATTTCATATAGAAAACGGAAAAGTTTTGGAGGTATTGGAACATGAATAATGAAAAACAACATTATAATGATAATGATATTCAAGTTTTGGAAGGCTTGGAAGCAGTAAGAAAACGTCCAGGAATGTATATTGGTACTACTAGTGAAGTCGGACTTCATCATTTAGTATGGGAAATTGTGGATAATTCTGTGGATGAAGCATTAGCTGGATATTGTGATGATATTGAGATTGTGATTGGTAAGGGAAATACCATTACTGTCAAAGATGATGGAAGAGGAATGCCAACTGGTATCAATGCAAAAACTGGCTTATCAACGGTTGAAACAATTTTTACTGTGCTTCATGCTGGTGGAAAATTTGGCGG
>CANQXM010000048.1 GCA_947627835.1 uncultured Bacilli bacterium
AATATTCCTATATTATGCAGGAATGAGAAGTATTTCCCTCTTTGTTGACTTAACGAACTTTGTCATGTTAGAACTGGGTACACCAATGCATGCTTTTGATAATCGAGTAGTGAAAAACATTGTAGTAGATCGTGCAAAAGATCATACCACCTATACGACATTAGATGGTGTAGAAAGAAAACTAAACAAAGACATTTTAATGATTCAAAATAGCGAAAAATACTTTGGTATAGCAGGAATCATGGGTGGCTTAGATAGTGAAATCTTACCCGATACCACTGGAATATTTATTGAAAGTGCCCTTTTTGATGCTACCAACATTCGTAAATCAGCCATCGCACTAGGGCTTCGTACAGAAGCAAGTGCTCGCTATGAAAAAAGCCTAGACCCAAATCAAAGTATGATTGCGTTAAAAAGAATGCTCTACTTACTAAATCAAGAAAACAAAGAAATGAAAATTACTTCCAACATCACAGATATCTATCCAAATCCACTAGAAGAAAAAACCGTTATCTTAGAAAAAGAACTTTTAAATACCTACATGAGTTATGAAATGCCTTCTAAAGAAGTAGAAGAAATTCTAACTGCTCTTGGTTTTAAAGTCAAAGAAGAAAAAGAAAAATACATCATTACCGTTCCAACTTACCGTGCTACCAAAGACATTACGATGAATGCCGACATCATTGAAGAACTTGCACGGATGCATGGATATGAGAATGTAGAAATGAAACCATTAAAATGTGATTTAACATTCCATGAATACGAAAATATGTGGGATGAAGAATACAAAGTAAAACGCTATCTAGCAACCAAATTTAACTTAAATGAAGTAAATAGTTATATTTGGTATGAAACGGCTCTATTAAATAAATTAAATATAACCAAAGATGGCGTAAAATTGCTAGAAAAATCAGAAAACAATATTTTGCGAGATGATTTGAGTTTATCCCTTTTAACCATTGTTCGAAATAACTTTAAAAACCTTCATGAATGCAATATCTTTGAAATTGGTACTGTAATTAAAAATGGAGAGAATCATCGTCATTTAAGCATTATCTTAGCAAATGAAGATACAAAATTAGAAGAAAACTATTATCTAGCAAAAAATATCATTCAAAGTTTATTAAAAGACATGAAAAAGAAAACGGTAACCTTAACCGATCAAGTCGAATTTGACTATTACAATGAAAAACTTTCAAAAGCCATTTGCATTGATAATCAAGTGATTGGTTACTTGAATGTCTTTAAAAACAAAATTACCAATCTCATCAGCAAGAAAAAAAGTATCATTGCCATCGAAATTGATTTTGAAAAATATCATGAATTAAAACCAGAAGTGAAAGAATTTATTCCTGCTAGTAAATATCAAACAGTAGAATTAGATTACACCATTATTGCTGGTTTAGAAGATAAATATAGCGTAATTGAACAAATCTTAAAAGAATTTAAAAGTCCAATTATCAAACAAGTTTCACTAATTGATACCTATCAAGATGAATATGAAAAGAAATTTACCATTCGCTATATAGTTGGTAGTCCAGATAAAACCTTAGATGGAAAAGAACTAAATGACTTCAAACAAAAATTCATTGAACACATTCGTCATCATGGACTTGAAATTATAGAATAAAATCACATCAAAAAAAGCCTTTCATCATAAGGCTTTTTAAATTGGTTACATTTCTTTGGTTTCTCCAGTCCAGGTCCACCCATTTTCTTCTTTTTTAGTACTCCATTTATAAGTATATTCTAAATCTGGATTATTGATTTTTGTAGCTTTTACTTTATCACCACTGGTTACACGAATACACGTACTACCATTATAATCATACCCAGAAGGACAGCTATAACCAACGAGTTCAGTTTTGGCATCGAGAATACATTTTTCTCCCTCTAACCGAGCTTCACTATTTTTACAATAATAGTAACCTTCTCCAGTAGTTTTTACATAACATTTCTTATTGGCACCACTACCTTTTTCCTGATATCCAGAAGGACAAATATAATCATCTTTGGTAGTAACTTTTTTCGCTTCTACTTTCTTTTGACAAGAATAAGTTCCATCTTGATTTAAAGTAGATTCATACCCAGAAGGACAAACCGGAATTTGAATGATATTTTTCGTAGCACTAACTTTTTTAACACATTCAGTATTTTCTTTAGAACCTTTTTCTTGATATCCATCAGGGCAAGTATAAGTAACTTTAGAAGTCGTCTTCTTCGCATCTACATACTTGACACATTCGGTTTCTTTATCATTTAAATCATATCCATAAGGACAATCTTTATTTTCATAAGCAGAGATATAATGATAACAAGAAGAACCACGTAATTCTACATCTTCTCCAGGAATATCATAACAAATATATTCTTTCTTTCTCGTATATACTTTATAAACATATTTCGTTTTTCCATTGCTTCCATCATAAGTATCTACCAGTTCATACTTCGTTGTTTCACTATTTTTACTTTCCATTTCTTTGGAATAAATCTTTCTGGATGTAGCATGCCAACTTCCATAATCACGATCTGCTTTTGATGAATAATAACAACGATCTCCATCACGTCGTGGATAATCACTTGGACATTCATAACTTGCACGATAATCTTTCGTAAGTTCACATTGATCGCCCACTAAACTACCAGAAGGACAAGTATATTTATAATCTCGTTTTGTAGCAGGAATGGTAATCACACACTTCGTACCATCTAACACACCTTCACTACAAGTATAATTTGCTTCTTTCTTCATGGTTGCATCTTTTGTAAGAATACATTCCTGACCGACTAAAGTTGCATTTTTATCACTACAAACATATTCACTCGTTCCAGATACTTTAATTGCATCGACATATTCATATTCATCCGTTGGCTTTTTATAACTAGCATTACTAACTTTAGCATTCGTCGTTTTATACTTGGCAATGGGAGTAGCAGTAAGCGTTTTACTACTTGAATAACAAGAAGTTCCACTTAACGTATATCCACTAGGACAAGAATATTCATAATTACTAGATTGAACGACCTTTTGAAGTTTGTAATAAACATTTTCAGTTTCTTCTTGATCTTCATTATCTTCCTTTTTGGAACTACTAGCAGAGTAGGTAAGTTGGAAAGTTTCTTCCTTTTCTTTTTCACCACAAGCAAGCGTTGCATCTAAATCAAACTTAGTATTGGTTGATTTCGTTAAAGTAACACTACTATTTTCAGAATCACAAACATTTCCCTTTTTATCCTTAAGTGGTTGTGAATAATCTTCATCAATTAATTCTTGCAAAGTAACTACATATTCTTCATCTTTTTCACTAGGTCGATCATTTTCTTTAAAATATTGATAAGCAGCAGCACGCATAGTTTCTAAATTCTTCTTAAAGACTTTATTTTCAGATCCTTGACCAATCTTCGTTGTAATAAAAATAAAGGCAAAGACCACCACTGCTAAAATCGCGATTTTCTTGAGTGCAGAACGAAAGTCAATATGGATAGCTGGTAGAGAAATCTTTCTTTTTTCCTTGACTTCTTTTTCCTTAATCACTTTTTTTGGTTTTAGTTCTTCATCATACATATTAATGCCCCCCTTAAAATATAATAATATATATAATAAAAATTAACTAAATTATAGTATAAAAAGGTAGAGAAGTCAAATAGACACAGCATCTTATAATAATCCCCAGTTTTAAAATGCCAAAAAAACGTGTTATAATAGGAAAGAACGGGGGAAAAACAGATGAAAAAAAGAGAAATGCCATTAGAAATTGCATTAAACTTAATTTTTAAGAAAAACATTGAAACCATTAAAGTAGGGCAAGATCGAGTACGAAGTCTTTCCAATTTAATTTTAGAAAAAGAAGGCGAAAAAATTAATGAACTTCCTCTTTCTGAAATTGAAAAAAAGATTTATCCCTATGTCGATCAATACTTATATAATAGTATCAGAAATAACAATACCATATTAATCAAAGAATTAATTTTTCCATACAAACACATTTATGAACGCGTGAATGAAATAACCAATACCAAAGAAAATGCTCAAAATTATGATATGTTTATTCGTTTAGTCATTCACCTTGCAGTACGAAATAGCGAAACAGAAAACATTGGAGTTACATTGACGAACCTTTATAGAAAGGCCTTAAAAATGTCAAAGCAACCAGTTCAAACTTCCAAAGAAAATAAAAAGACAACGAAAAAAGAAAATGCCAAAAATCCAGTATACGAATATTTATGGAAGCGATATGCAATGGCTCCATTCTTATTTCAAGCAGCATACTACGCCATACCAAAAGAAATTAGAGAAAAACTAAGCGAACTAAATGAAGACAATGTCATCTATTTTGATCGTCAAATCAAAAGACTATCTCGTTTTTACTTTCTATTAAAAGATAGTGGATACAATAATTTTGAAATTACCCAAGAACTCATGCGCTTGATGGAAAAAAGTGATTTAAATCAAGAATTAAAAATCTTTCGTGAAAAATACTTGAAAAATAAGGGATTAAATAGCGATATCATTGAAGTTGAATTAAAAAATGTCGAACAAAAAGAAGAAGAAAAATTTCAAATTCTTCGTCAGTTTTTAGGAATCAGTGTCTATCTTCGAAAACAATCACTAGAAAATATTGAAAGAATCGGGATTGCATGGATAGAGCAAATTCAAAGAGAAAAAGAACAAAAATATACCATTTATAAACATTTTTTACAAGAAGATGCCCTATTAGTAACAAAAATCATCGGAATAATGAAATACGAATACCCAGAGCATTATCAGATTTTTGTAAAAGCACATGGAGAAAGCCTTCGCAGTTATCATCCTTTAAATAAGGAAGAACAAAATCGTTATGAGCTAGCAATAAATGAAACCCAAAAGATTTTAAAGAAAGTCAAAAAAGGCCAGATAAAACTTGATGAAAAAGATCATGTTTTCATTCAAACCGACTATCAATCTACAACCATTTATGATGAGTTAGTCGGATACGCAAGAAAAAGAATCGATGAAGTTTTAAAACAGATTCATAATGATGATGAAATTGCAAGCATTCTAAAAGAAGCTTATGGAACAAACTTTGACGAAATCTATCACTTACCACTTGAAAAACAACCCGAATGGAAAAAAGCCATCTCTCGTTTAAAAACCATTCTAGAAACGAAAAACAACCTCTTTGCAAAATTAGCACCTGCCATCCAAAGTGATATTGAAAATGCGGTAAAAGAACTAGATGAACCGCACAAAAAAGTAATTTTAAAAGTGCATGGACCATCACTTTTAGAAAACCATTATGGTCTTGATGAAGAGACGAAAAAAATTTACTTAGAAGCAATCGAAGAAATCAAAGTAAAATCAAACTACGAAATGCACCGCAAAAGTTTAATCAAACCTTATGAAGAACTTCAAGCCATTTATCCAGGAATAGACAAAGAACAAATTATTGCAGCAATTGAATTATTGGGACATTACTATCCAAAACAAAAAGAAAGAATCATCGAACGTTTAGGAGAAGATTACCAATCTTGTAATGAAATGAGTTTAAGCGCGCACGAACACTATAAAAAGGCCATAAAAAATGTTCAAAAAATCATTGATAATACTTTTGAACCAAAGAGAATATTAGGAAAAAGTATCGAAATGATATCTCCAGGTACCCCAAGAGAAGAAATCATAAGTGTAATTCAAGTATTGGGAACCCTATATCCAAAACAACAACAATGGCTTTACAAAAAATTTGGACCACAGTTAGATAAAAATGGTGAATGGACCCAAGAAGAGAGCAAACAATACTTTGTCATCAAAAAAAATATTCAAAAATTGCTAAATGGACACCTCCAACCCCATAAAAATAATTTCATTCAAATATTTCAAGATTTATTAAATGAATATGGGGAAGAAACGGTTTTAACAGCGATTACGATACTTCAAAAAAGTGATCCAAAACTCGCCGAAATCATTTATAAACGACATGGAACCACTTTACAAGAAAATAGTTCTTTACAGAAAAATGAATGTATACTTTACGAACATGGAGTTAAGAAAATGACAAGTATTTTAAATGATATGTGTAAAACTGAAACCTTAAAAGATTTATATCCAGAAGTAAGCATTGAAGAATTAAAAGAAAAAATCGGAAATTTAGAAAATGTCAACGATCGACAAATCCTATACAAACGATATGGCGAAAATCTAAATGAAATTCATGATATAGAAAATAAAGATCAAATCATATTACTAGAAGCTCTAACCAAATTAAAAGAACAATTTGCTTTAAAAAGTGAATTATTAAAATTTTTTCCTAAAAAGGATCGAGCAATCATTCTCACTATGTTAGAACTAGAAGATCCCAAAAGTATGGAAATTCTAAAAAGCGTACATGGTCCAAAATTAAATTATCAACGAGAAATCAAACCAGAAGAACAAAATCAGTACAAATTAGCAAGAAAAAGGCTCAAAAAAATTGGTTGGTTAAAATCGAAGTTAGATGCACATCAAAACTTATTTGCATACAAACTAGGAGAAGAAAGTCAAGTTCGTTTAGCGCTAAAGGCGTTAAATCGAGAATATCCAGAATTATATAAAATCATTATAAAACGCCATAACGAAGACTTTCTTGGAATAAATCCT
Source organism: uncultured Bacilli bacterium (assembly GCA_947627835.1). Classification (GTDB taxonomy): domain Bacteria; phylum Bacillota_I; class Bacilli_A; order RF39; family UBA660; genus MGBC162267. The sequence goes on from CANQXM010000048.1 coordinate 6,614, forward strand.
TTAAACGATGAAGAAAAAGTTGAATATTTCAAAGCTCTTACGAAAATTTATATCATGTCTCCAAGGAAAAGCAATACCAGTTTAGAAAAATATTCCATCGAACAAATTCAAGAAAAGATGGCCTTATTAAAGACTCAGAATCCAAATTATTATGAAATTTTAGTAAAATATCATGGAACAAACTTTGAAAGTCAAAGGCAAGTATCCAAAGAAGATATAACAACTTATTGGAATGCCAGAGCCAAATTATCTAGAATGTTAGGTAATCAAACACATACAAATAAATTTTCAAATGTTCAAACCATCAGTTATCAAGAACTATTAAAAAAAACATTAAAAAAACATCAAAAAGATTTAGCAATTATTAAAGCCAAAAGAAGACAAGAAAAAACCATTGAAATTAGTAAAAAATATGGAATCGAAGTGGAAGTGCTATATCGTATTTATGCTCAAAACTTACTTTTCTTTGGCAATCAAATTCCAGAAATATTAAGAGAAATTATTCAAAATAGTAAAAAAGGAAGATATTATTTATTAAATAGTATTCATATGAGATATTTAATAAATCACTTGAGTCCAGATGAAATACAAAAATGGTTAGAAGAAATATTCGTAGGTAGTGCCAAACAAAACTTACGATACCAAAAAGCTCTAATCAAATTACAAGAAATAGCAACGAAATAAGTTGCTTTTTCTGTACATTTGTATTGTTTTATGATAAAATTAACATACATCCGGGGCAGTATAAGGTTTCGACAGCAATTACTAGATAAGACGGCAAGTAGTAGGCATACTATAAATGCATCTTAAAATTTAAATGACGAAAGTTATTCTTTCGCTTCTCCTGCTTTAGTAGCAGCCTAGTTTAAGGTCGTAGAAGCACTCTTTATTACTTTCTCTTATAGGGTAATAATAGGGTTCATAAATATAAGATATACTCAGTTATTTGTTTAAGGTAACTGAAAGAATACAAATTAAACTGGTAGTTTGGTTAAGTGTGTGAAAGCCTGAAAAACTATGAGATCTAATTTTCACTAAACTTGTAGATGTTTTATAATAGGATTGTTTGGACAGGAGTTCGATTCTCCTCTGCTCCACCAGATTGATACCAAACTCGGACTTTTATAGTTCAGTTTTAATATGTTTGAAAATATTTTTAAATTGATATATTTGTCAATTTATAAAACACACTTGCATAATGGCAAAACCATTATTTTTATTGTAAGGAGGTAAAAGCATAATGGAAAAAACAATTTCACAAATGCAAAAAGATGTTGATAATTGGGCACAGCAATTTGAAAAACCCTACTTTAGTCCACTTTCAATGGTTGCTACTATGACTGAGGAATGTGGAGAAGTAGCTAGGGTAATGAATTATTTATATGGAGATAAAAAGAAAAAAGATGGAGAAACTTTGAAAGATTTAGAAGATGAACTTGCAGATTTGTTATTTACAATTATTTGTATTGCAAATGATCAAAATATCTCTTTATCAGAAGCACACGAACGAAAATTAGAAAAACTTTATAATAGGGATAATAATCGCTATAAGAGAAAATAATAGTTGTCGTACTTCTTCCTTTAGGGCACCAATGTAGTATTAAACAAACTTTCTGTTTGTTCATTGATATTTTGGGAGAGGTTAATACTCTTCCTTTTTGATACATTTTTATTTAATTACTGCATATAATAATATTAGATACTTGACGTACGTAAAAAAGTACGTTATAATGTAAATGAGGTGATTGATAATGAGTACAATAAATATAACTAATGCTAGAGCAAGCTTATACCAATTGGTATCAGATGTTAATGTAGGTTTTAATCCTATTACTATTGTAAATAATAAGGGAAAAAATGCTGTATTAATATCTGAAGATGAATGGAAAAATATTGAAGAAACATTATTTTTATCAAGCATTCCAGGTTATGTAGATAATATTAACAATATAAGAAAAAATGAAAATTGGGAATCAGCAAAAAAATATGAAAAGGATGAAGAATGGTAAATATATATACAATTAAGTTTTCTAAACAGGCAGAAAAAGATAAATTAAAACTAAAAAATTCTAATCTTGATAAAAATTGTAAAAATATATTAAATCTAATGATGGAAAATCCTTTTTGTTATCCACCATCATATGAAAAATTAACTGGCGAATTATCAGGACTTTATTCTAGAAGAATTAATAGACAACATCGAATTGTTTATGAAGTAGATGAAGAAAAAAAAGAAATTCATATTATTAG
>CANQXM010000049.1 GCA_947627835.1 uncultured Bacilli bacterium
GAAGAGCAAATAGAGTTAGAAGAAAAAGAATTGCAAGAAATAAAGAAAATAAAGGACTTAAGACTATGGAAAAGGTCGGATTTTTAAACAAACAAAGATTTAAAAATTATAAAGATAAGTTTTTAAAACATATAAAACTATGTTTTAAAATTTTCAAACTATAAAATTATTATTTATTATGTTATTTATTATATTAAATAATAATTAATATATAATTAGATATAATGCTCCTTGTAATAAATGGAGCTATTCAATAGAATTAAATCTAAGGATTAGCTTATGGCAAAAAATAAAAAAATTGATGAAGGTTTATCATTATTTGAAATCGATTTAAATGGTGATTTAGTTCCAAATTCTTTGTTATATCCAGAGAATCAAACAAAAGGAATACAAAATGAAAACACAAATTTATCCAAATTGGAGATACTTAGAGCAGAATCTCAATCTAGCAACATTTCATCAACTTCAAGACTTTTGGTTGAACAAGAAAATAGAAACTTATCTCATCAAAATCATAGAGAGGTGGATAACAAATTATCCCAACACGATTCAAGTTCTTTCGGCTTCGGAATTAGTAACACTAGCAACTCCACAAATGGAAATGGAACAAAAGATATTACAGGAAGAACAAGCAGAAATGATGAGGAAAGAGGGCTTGACGGACTTGGATATTCTGAAACAAACGGAGGTGAATTTGGATTATTTCATCAAAGACAATCCGATTCTTTACACACCACAATTCAATCAAGCAATACAAGAGGATTTGAAAATGCAAACACAAATGGAAGAACTAAACAAATTTTGGAAAGAGAAAGTGATAGACAACACGATTTACAAAATAGAAGACAAGATTTATTCGGAAGCAGACAAAATTATGAAATTAGCACTCGAAGCGGGATTGAAGCAAGAGATTCCACAAATACAAACCCTAATAGACAAGGAGCTACAACAAGTGCAACAAGCTCTAAAACAAGTCAAGATTCAAGCAATGAATATAATAATCGAACAGGAACTTCTCAAGAATATGGAGAACTTGGAGGAAAAATGGGAGAGTTATCATCTTCTAGAGAAAATCAAAGCAAAATTACCTCAAAAAATGATTTTGTTGCCAGAGATGAAGTATTTATAGGGGGACAAAAAGAAAGATTTGATAAAAATATCAATGCTATCAAAACTTTAAAACTTCTAGAACAAGAAGACAGACTTCCAACACAACAAGAACAATTAATCCTCAACCACTATTCAGGTTGGGGAGGAATTCCTCAAGTATTTGATTTAGAAAATGATAGATGGAGAAAAGAAGCTGGAATACTTGTAGGAAATCTTAATACTGATGAATACAATGCTGCGAAATTATCTACTTTGGATGCCTTTTACACTCCAAAAATTGTTATTGATAGTATATATAAAGGTTTAAATCAGTTAGGCTTTAATAACGATTTAAATCCGAAAGATATTTTCGAACCGAGCGTAGGAATAGGAGCTTTTCTTAGTTATGCAAAAAATTATAGTAAAAATTATAATTTTACTTGCACTGAACTAGATAATATAAGCTCAAGGATTTTTAAAAAATTATATCCAAGCCAAAAAATCTATAATATTGGTTTTGAACAACATCTATTTGATAGAAAATTTGATGCATTTATTGGAAATCCACCTTTTGGACAAAAGAAGATACTAGATTTAAATGACCCATACCTTAATAATAAAAGTGTTCATAATTATTTTATCGGAAATTCTATTAAACACTTAAAAGAAGATGGAATTTTAGCTTTCGTTATTTCGAGTTATTTTTTAGATTCAAGCTTTGATTCTATAAGAGAAGATTTATTTAAAGACACTACATTTCTTGGTGCTTTAAGACTTCCTAATAATATTTTCAAATCAAGGGCAAATACAGAAGTAACAACAGATATAATCTTTTTACAAAAAGGTAAAAATCCCGATATTGACAAAAAATGGCTAAAAAGCGTAGAATATTTTGACGATCGTTTTAAAGAAGCTGAAAAAAGAGGGTTGAATCCTCGTTTATTTAATAATTTTAGAATCAATGAATATTTTAAAGACAATCCACAAAATATTCTAGGTAAAATGGATATTCAACGCACTCAATATGGAAACTCTTTAGAATGTATTGATGATGAGAAAGATTTAGAAAGAGAAATAAATCGCTTTATTTCAGAATTGCCAAAAGACGTCTATAAATATCACAAAACTGAAATCATTACTTCATTTTATACATTAAATCCAGAATCTCCAAATTACAATAATTATTATAATAAATTAAAACATTTAAAAGATGGCAATTATTTTATATATGAAAATAAGGTTTTTATGAGAATGAAAGTATATCCAAATAACGAAATATTCTTAAAAAAACCGGAATTAAATGAACACGATGAACGAAGAATCAAAAAACTAGTAGAGTTAAGAGATGAATTTAATGAACTTATTAATCTTGAAAAATCTAAAGAAAGTAACGATTCGGAAATATTGCTTCAAAGAAAAAAACTAAATAATATCTATGATAACTTTGTTAAAGTCGAGGGATTACTTAACAAAGAAGCAAATAAAAGAGCCTTTGTAGAAGATGTTGAATCCAACAAGATTCTTGCACTAGAGAAAAACTATAATAAAGGAATCAGCAAAACGCTTGCACAAAAACAAGGAGTTGCTCCAAAAGAACCGAGTGCAGATAAGGCTGATATTTTTTTCAAAAGAACAATAATGCCAAAACAAGAATTTATTATTAATACACCAAAAGAAGCTCTTTTGGCAAGTATTAGTGAGTATGGAATACTAAAATTATCTTTTTTAGAAAAAAATTTAAATATGTCTTTAGAAAAAAGTTTGCAAAGTCTTATTGATGATAAATTAATATTTAAAGACCATAATAATAGCTCAAATTACATTATTGCTCAAAAATATTTATCTGGTAATGTAAAAGCCAAGTATAAAAAAGTTAAAGAACTTGTACTTGAACATAATAGACAAGATTTACTAGGAAATCTTGAAAGTCTCAAAGAAGTTTTACCTAAAGATTTAAAAGCATCAGAAATTTCCGTATCTTTTGGAACATTTTGGATTCCCACAAAATACTATTGTCAATTTATAGAAGAAAAACTTGAAATCACAAGTGAAGATTTTGAGATTATTAAAAATGAAATGAGCGGAGGATGGCATTTTAATGCTAATGATTATGTTATAAACCAAAGGATAAAAAATCAATATGGAACTACAAGAAAAAAAGTTTCGGATATTGTTTTACATGCCTTGCAACAAAAACCCATTGTTGTATATGATAAAAATATAACTTATAATGACGAGGGAAAAGAAACAACAAAAGAAATTTTAAATCCAAAAGAAACTGCGATTGCTATTTCTAAAGTTGAAAAGATTAAATTAGACTTTTCAGATTGGATATATCGTGATTATGACAGACGCATAGAACTTGAAAAAATTTACAACGATACCTTTAATACAAATAGAGATATACAATATGATGGTTCTCATCTTATTTTAGAAAATTTTAATTCAAATATACAATTAAAAAATCATCAAAAAAATGCAATTTTTAGAGCTATACAAGAAAACATCATTATTTTAGACCACCAAGTTGGGGCTGGTAAAACCCTCACTAGTATATGTGCTGTAATGGAGCAAAAACGAATGGGCTTAATACACAAGCCTTTGATTGTTGTACCTAATCATATTCTAAATCAATGGGCTAACGAATTTTATAATGCTTATCCTAATGCAAATATTCTTTTAGCGACAAAAAAAGATTTAGAAAAAAATAATAGAGAACAATTTTTTGCTAAAATAGCCACAAATGATTTTGATGCCATTATAATGACACATTCTCAATTTGGACTTTTAAACAACCCTTACGAGCAAACTAAAAAAATACAAGAAGAAGAGATACAAATTTTAGAAGAATCCTTAAGAAACAAAAAAGATAGTGAATTCGCTAGATATAGTGTTAAAAATATAGAAAAAAGACTAGAAAACGAAAGGGTTAAATTAGAAAATCTCTTAAACACCAAAAGAAAATCTAAAAATATAGATTTTTCGGAAATGGGTATTGATATGCTTGTCATAGATGAAGCACATGAATTTAAAAATTTAAGATTTGTTACTTGTAAAGATAGAGTCAGCGGACTTGGTAATCAAAAAGGCTCACAAAAAGCTTTTAATTTATATTGCAAAACACAATTTATCCATGATACAAAAGCAAAATTAATGTTTTTAACAGGAACGCCTATTAGTAATTCCATAGTTGAGCTTTACACAATACAAAAATACACACAACCTAATGCTTTGAAAGAAAAAGGTATCGATAGTTTTGACTCTTGGGCTTCTACTTTTGGAGAAATTTCAAGTGCTTGGGAGCTTGATAGTTCAGGCATTAATTACAAAGTTGTTTCAAGGTTTAACAAATTTAAAAATGTTCCCGAACTCTCAAGTCTCTACAAAAATGTAGCTGATACGGTTACAAATTCTGATATTATGAAATTTCAAAAGAATTTTGTCCCAAAATTATACAACAATAAGCCTATTAATATTATCACTCCAAGAAGTGATGAAGTGGCTTTGTTTATAGGAGTCCAAAATGAATATGGGAGCTGGAATGAAGGCTCTATCATTTGGAGAATGGAAAATCAAAGTGAAGACATTGCTAAAAATAACTTGCTTGCTTGCACTACAGATGCAAGAAAAGCAGGACTTGATTTTAGACTTATTAATCCCTATGCAAAAGACTATGAAGATTCTAAAGTAAATATTCTTGCTCAAAACGTTTATGAAGAATGGAAAAATTGGGAAGAGGATAAAGGAACCCAACTCATCTTTTGTGATTTATCCACACCAAAAATTCATTCTCAAAACATTGAAACAAACGAAATAAATAATGAAACACTAAGTGATGATTTTATTAATATCAATGATGAATTAGCCATTGATGAAGAAGATAAAAATATGTCAGCTACTAATCTTGATGAAATTCTTGCAAAACAATCTAAATTTGATGTTTATAGTGATATTCTCAAAAAACTCAAAAACTTAGGAATTCCTCAACACGAAATTAGGTTCATTCACGATGCAAAAACTGATTTACAAAAAGCAGAACTTTTTGCAGATGTTAATTCTGGCAAGGTTAGAATACTCATAGGCTCTACGCAAAAAATGGGAGCTGGGACAAATGTTCAAGAGAGGATTGTTGCCATTCACCATTTAGACTGCCCGTGGCGTCCTAGCGATTTAGAACAAAGAAATGGACGAGTTATTAGACAAGGTAACAAGCTTTTTCTAAGAAACCCCGAAGATTTTAGAATTAAAGAATTTAGATATGCAACTGAAAGAACTTATGATGCTAGAATGTGGCAAGTTATAGAAAGCAAAGCTTTATCAATAGAACAATTCAGAAAAGCCGATAAAAACACTAGGGAGCTTGAAGATATTTCATCAGCTGCAGCTGATGCTGCTGAAATGAAAGCACAAGCAACAGGCAATCCACTCATCTTAATGCAAGTTCAATTAAGTAGCGATTTAAAACAAGAAGAAATTTTATATAATAGCTTTAAGAAAGAACAATTTTATAATGAAGAGCTTCTTAAACAATCCAAGTCTTATATTGATTTATATACAAAAGAAAAAAAGATTTTAGAAGACATTAAAGACACTATTAACAACCATAAAAGCGAACATTTTAGTGGAAAATTCTATGATTATAATTTAGATTCTAATGAATACAAAACCATTGATTTCATTATAAGAAAAAATGATGACAGCCCAACTAATAAGCAAAACCAAGAAAGGATTAAAGAGTTTCTTAAGAAAGGCATTGAAATTGCTCATAGAAATTTCGCCACAGAATACAAGCTTTTTGAATACAGAGGAATAACCATATCCTTAGAAAAAACTCAAATAGACACTCTTAATTTTTACATTAATACACCAAAAGGTGATTTCATTGAGCCTGAAAATCTTGTATTTAAGAACAAGAACAGCTTTATTGATTTTAGCAATATTATAACACTTGGAGGTTTGGTTACAAGAATCAATAATTTTTACAATGGTATTGAAGAAAGAATTTCTACAACAGATAGAAAAATTTCTAAACTTTGCTCTGAAATTATTGCATTAGAAAAAATTACAGGTGAAAATGCAAAACCCTATAAAAGATATGATTATCTTTTGGCATTAAGAGAGGATGAAAAGACTATAATGTTAGAAATTGAAAAAATGAGTAAAAGCCGTTCTTATAAAAGTAATTTTATTCTAAAATCACAGCTTATCTTAAAATCAATGGATAAAAACGAACATTTAGAATGTAAAAAAGAAATAAATGATATTAATATTTAATAACAGACGAGACACAAACTTAAGAGTTTTAAATTATTAAATAATATTCATCATTTAAAATAATAAATAATTTGTTTTATAATATTTAATACATTTAATTATTTTATTTTATACATTGTAAAGCTTGTTTAATATAAAATCTTTAAAAAATTCAAAAGGAGTGAAAAATGTTTGGAACAAGATTTGAGCTTGATGAGGAAAAGATTCTAAGAGAAGATAAATATGATTTAAATAAAATGTATGAAATCATTGAGGAAATGGCTACAAAAAGAGCAGGACTTACAAAAGTATCTAAAAATCATTATGAGTTTAGAGGAGAAAAGAACGCTCAAGCACATTTAGGGATATTAGTGTTTAATTGCTTGTTAGATAGTGAATGGTTCACTAAGAATGTTAAGACTTGGGAATGGTTAGGAGATAGTAATGATGAAAACTATGTAGGAGACTTAATTAATTCATTCAAGAAAAAAAATATGGGAGTTTGGGCGTGAATGCAAAAAAGCTAAAATCCATAGCTTTTGATTTGGATACTAAGGCTTTACAAGAGCATTACACCAAAGGAGATTGGCATAATGCTTATAATGATATAAACTCTTTTCTTTATAAACAAAACTTTATACACACTCAAGGTTCAGTTTATGATTCTACGACTAAATTTAGTGATGAGGAACTTGGAATTTTGGTCAAAAAAATGTCTAACGAGTTTCAATGGCTTTCTGAATGTGTGAAAAGCATAAGAGGATATGACCAGCCTATAATGATTGACTACACAGAGCAAATCAGAGATAAATCTCTATCTATAAACAAAGACTTAGAAGTAAAATCTCCAACCAAAGAACATTCTCAAAAAGAACAAGCAAAAAAGCAATTGATGGAACAAGTTAAGCAAAGCTTACACAAAGACAGAGATAGTAAAAGTTTATCTCAAGATAAAGACAGAGAAAGATAAATTATTAAATAATATTCATCATTTAAAATAATAAATAATTTGTTTTATAATATTTAATCTATAAAAAAATTTGTCACTAAAGTAACGTTGATAGGTTATGATTCTAATATGTCTCCAGCTCTGAAATTAGCTCGTTGCAATGGAATACAAACTGAAATTATTTTATTTGAAGATTTGTCAAAAAATATTGAGCCAAGCTTATCTAAGCATTGTGATAACATCAAAAAAGTCAAAATACAAAATATTTATGAAAAATTAGGAATTATCAAGCATTCATAACGAGTTAGCAGATTTCAATCAATTCTAAGTTTATTTCACCTAAAATTCCTAAAGATTCACAAGCATCCTCCGTCTTTTTGCAATAGGACTTAATGATTTTTTAAGCATCTTACATATATAATAGCACCATTATTTCGCTCTAGCAAGTCCGATACAGACAAAGCGTGTATCCAGCTCCTAGAGCATAATAAATATGCTAATAAATTTTATTAAAAGGAATACACATGGATAAAATAAATACTGCAATTACATCCAAGAAATCAGCAGTTCTTGTTGATTTAACTTTCTTTGTTAAGATATATCAAAAACAATCAGGTCAATTTTGTCCTCAAGAATTAGTGAAGCGTCTTAAGGATTACCTTTTTAAAACACTTGCAATCTATAATGATACAATACATAGATTTTATATTTATGATTGTGAGCCACTATCAAGTGGCAGAGTCGTTAAGCCAATAAGTAAAGTGACTTATGAGCTTAGAGATACACAAACATATCAGTTTAGAAAAGCCATTTTAGAAGAATTAAAACAGCAACCACTGTTTGCTGTAAGGCTTGGAAAAATATCAGGCAAAAAAGAATGGAGGCTTAAAACAAATATTCTAAATGATGTTATAAAGGGACAAAGAGATATCAGCAGTTTAAGTGACGATGATTTCGTGTTAGACATCAAGCAAAAAGGTGTGGATATGAAAATAGGCTTGGATATTGCCTCATTGTCCCTTAAAAAGCAAGTTGAAAAAATTATTCTTATAACAGGTGATAGCGACTTTGTGCCAGCCATTAAAATGGCAAGAAGAGAGGGCATTATTGTTCAGCTTGACCCTATGAGACAACCGATATCAAAAGACCTTTCAGAACATATTGATTTACTCTACTCAATTATTCCTAAGAAATAGCTTGGTGAATGTCAGAAAAGCAATACAGCTTATCTAAAGACTAAGAATGTGATTGATGGAATGAGTAAGGTGAGTTAGCGGTTTTCAATCAATTCTAAGTTTATTTTTTCTAAAATTCCTAAAAGATTTAAAAACAAGGAGTAAACAATGGCTTATCCACTACTAGGTACTAGATTTGTTTTGGATGAGGAAAAGATTCTAAGAGAAGACAAATACGACTTAGATAAAATGTACGAAATCATTGAGGAAATGGCAAATAAATGTGGCTTGATTAAGATTGATAAAAACACTTATCATTGTAAGGGCAATGAGGAAGATTTGGCTCGTTTGGGTGGATTTATTGTGAATCACCTTGTTGAATCTGATTGGTT
>CANQXM010000050.1 GCA_947627835.1 uncultured Bacilli bacterium
CAGATGTGAAAAAGCATATTGATGCCATTCATGACAAGTATATTCTTCCAAATGAGACAGCGGGAGAAGCGATTATGTTTTTACCAGCAGAAGCTATTTTTGCAGAAATCAATGCTTATCATTCGGATTTGCTTCATTATGCTTATCAAAAGAAGGTATGGATTACTTCTCCAACGACTTTGATGAGTACTTTTACTACGATTTATATGATTATTAAAAATATGGAACGTGATAAGTATGCAAAAGTTATTCATGAAGAACTTGGACGTTTGGGAATTGAGTTTGAAAGATATCGTGATCGTTGGAATACTTTATCTAATCATATTGATACGGTTCATAAAGATGTTCATGAATTAAATATTACTACTGATAAAATTTCTAAGCGATTTGCATCGATTAATAATGCAGAGATTGTCCATGATGATGTCAAGCAAATTGATTAACATTATCTTTACATGTAAAAAGAACCGTCAAGGTTCTTTTTATCTGAAATAAAATAAGATGAATATTCCAAGTAGTAGACAGTAGATGGAGAACTTCCATAATTTTCCTTTTTTAACCCAGTTGCTTAACCATTGATATGAGAAGTAGGTTACAATGCCTGCTGCAATGAATCCACAGGTATAGGGAAGAATTAAAGAGGTTAAGTTTTCTGCTTCTAATAAATCGAAGACACCCAGTCCCATGGATGCTATGGAAACCGGAAAGTATAACATGAATGTATATTTTAGTGAGGTATTTCTAGATAATCCACAAAGTAGACATCCTACTAAAACGGCACCACTACGACTGATTCCTGGAAATAGGGCGATTAATTGAAGAAGTCCAATGATGATGGCATCTTTGATGGTAATGTCTTTGTCTTCTTTTTTTCCATTTGCTTTTCGAACTAAGAAGAGGGCAGTTGCAGTAATTAAGAAAGCAATTCCTAAAATACGAGGACCTGATAACCAACTTTCGATTTTATCTTTTAGCAAAATGCCACCAATTCCAACTGGAATGGATGCAAGGACGATTAACCAACAATATTTGAAATCATCTTTTGTTTTTTCTCTAGTTTCTTTCTTAAATAAGTAAGAAAAGAATGATTTTATTAACTGCCAAACGTCTTTCCAAAAAATGAGTAAGATGGCTAGAAATGATCCAAAATTTACCACAATTTCAAAGTTTAAGTCATTAAAGACGTTGGTATTTATGAGATTTTTTAGCAAAACCAAATGTCCGCTTGAAGAGATGGGAAGGGGTTCTGTTAATCCTTGTACAATCCCAAATAAGATGTATTTTATTATATCCATTTTTATCACCTTTCTTATTATATAATATTTTTTTTATTTCGGAAATAGAATTTGTTAGGGGCATATCGTGCGACTGGTTTGGTTTTTGATTGGAATGATTCTTTCTAGTATTGGCCTTTGTTTTTGCATTTTGTATTTAAATTTATTTTCTATGGGGTATAGTTTTTTTCAACTGGTTCATTTTATAAGTAGAAGATGGGAATGTTATCTACTTCTTTTTGGTATCCTCATCATGTATTTTTCTTGGAAAGGAAGCTTTTTATGAATTATTATTACGATATTGTTTTAAATTTTGATATGGATCATTTATGGAAATTTTATGAATGGGATGAAAGTGATTACGTTTTATCTTTAAAAAAGGTTCCTTTGTTTCACGTTTCGTTTGAAACGATTTGTGATTTTTTAAAATATGAAATTACGTTTGATGAAAATTTTAAAAAATCTTGCTTGGGATTATCTAATAAAAAGGGAGAAGATTATGCTATCTTAGTGTGTGATGGAAAAAATGCTTATGGCGTTTTATTGGATGAGAAGGGATGTGTGCTTTCTTTATCTTCTTTGTTAGTTCATGATGAACTAGAAGTATGTGAATATGTATATTCCATTTTAGAAACAAAAATGGAATATACGAAAGGAAAGTGTCGGAAGATCAATCATCCTTTACGACAGTTATCAAAAATTCAAAATTTTATTTTGGTGGAATTAAATACTTTACTGGATCAAAAAAATGAAGATAAATTAGCTTATTTGTATTATGAGTGTTTTTTAAAAGAAGAACAAAGTTTTCAAAAAATGTATGATGAAATGGTGGCAGAGGTTCAAAAAGAAAATCTTCCATTTTTACTTGAGCTTGAGTATTTAATACGACTTTCTTATCGTCAAGTTTCGTTATCTAATAAAGGACAACTTTTGTGAAGTTGTTTTTTTTTGGACTTAATTTTTCTTTTTTTTCATACATTTTGATAGGTGAAACTATGAAGTGGGTCTTTCTTGGTTTGTTTTCCTTTTTCTTATTTCCAATTCTTTCTTTTGCTTATAGTGCAGAAAGTATGGTAGCTATTGATCATGCTTCTGGGCGAATCTTGTATGAACAAAATGCTACCGAAGAGAAATTAATTGCTAGCACTACTAAAATTATGACTGCCATTGTGGCGATTGAGCAAATGGATATCAATACCAATATTACGGTTGATGAGCGTGTTTTAAAAGCTTATGGAAGTGGCATTTATATTGAGGTTGGTGAAGTGATGTCATTAAAAGATTTGCTATATGGATTGATGCTTCGAAGTGGAAATGATGCAGCCATTGTGATTGCTTGTGGAGTTAGTGAAAATATGGAAGCTTTTGTAAATTTGATGAATCAAAAAGCTTATGAGATTGGAATGGGACACACCCAGTTTTATAATTCCCATGGACTTGAAGAAAACGATGGAACTGGGAATACTTCTACTGCTTATGACATGGCTATTTTAATGCGTTATGCTATGCAAAATGAGGTGTTTCGGGAAATTGTCAAAACCATGAATTATGAAGCAAAAAGCAATCGAAAGACTTATCATTGGACGAATAAAAATAAACTTTTGTCGTTATATGAATATACCATTGGAGGAAAGACGGGATTTACGAAGAAAGCTAAACGAACTTTGGTAACCACTGCTTTTAAAGATGGAAAAGAGATTTCCATTGTTACTTTGAATGATGGAAATGACTTTTTGGATCATAAAAATTTATATGAAGTATTATTCTCTCGTTATTCTTTGATTACCATTTTGAAAAAGGATGAGTTACAAATTGAGGATTTTCATTATTATGATCAAGATCAATTGTATCTATTAAAAGATGCTACGATGTTAGTTACTAAGGACGAAGTGAAGGACGTGCATGTTTCTTTTGATATGCAAGAACTTGCTGATTATCAAGATCAAGACCAGGTTGGGGTGGTACATATTTATTTAAAAGATCATGAAATGTATTCTTTACCGGTTTATGTTAAGAAACTAGAAGTAAAGCAAAAGAAAGGATTCTTGCAATCATTTTTCCGGTGGTTATTTGGATGGTAAGTGTTATTTTTGGAATTTTTATTGTGATTGGGGTAGTATTTTCTATTTGTACTGGACGAGTAGAGGTGCTAAACAATCAAATTTTACAAGGTGCTAGTGAAGGAATTCAACTTCTGTTTTCGATGCTGCCAGTTTTAGTATTATGGACGGGTGTGATGAAAATTGCTGAAGAATCTGGGATGTTAAAGCAATTTGCTAAGTTTGTTCAACCTTTTTTGTGTAAATTGTTTCCCAGTTTAAAAAAAGAAGATCCTGCTCTTACTTTTATTGCTTCAAATATTGCTGCTAATGCACTAGGACTTGGATCAGCTGCAACCCCATTTGGTTTAAAAGCGATGGCTTCTTTACAAGAAAATAATCCTAAAAAGGATGAGGCGACGGAAGCGATGGTTACGTTTTTGGTATTAAATACGGCCGGTGTTACGATTATTCCTACGACTGTGATTGCTCTTCGAATGAGTTATGGAAGTGCAAATCCAGCAGAAATTGTTCTTACTAGTCTTTTGGCAACGTTTTGTTCTTCTTTTGCTGGCTTTTTATTAGATTATATATTACGAAAGAGGAAGAGAAGATGAGACTTGTTTCTATTTTTATTATTCCCATTTTTGTAGTAGGGGTGATTCTTTATGGTTTTTTTCATAAAATTGATTTGTATGAGGCTTTTCTTCGGGGAGCGAAAGAGGGTCTTGTTATGACTTTTCAGATTGCTCCTGCTGTGATTGCAATGGTTTTTGCGACGAATCTTTTTTTAAATAGTAATTTTCTTTCTTGGTTCTTTCAATTTTTGGAACCGGTGCTTACTTTTTTTCATGCTCCTATGGAAATTTTACCGATGGCATTTGTAAGACCGATTAGTGGAACGGCTTCTTTAGCTATTTTAAACAATATTTTACGGCATTTTGGTCCGGATAGTTTTGTTGGAAGACTAGCATCAACACTACAAGGATGTACGGATACTACAATTTATGTCTTAGCTCTTTATTTTGGAAGTATTCATGTAAAGAAAACGGGGCATGCTTTGGCCGTTGGGTTATTTGCAGATTTCATTGGAATTATCGCTAGTTTTTTGATTGTTTCTTTCTTTTTTTAAAGCGTTTTTTTCACTCCAAAGTTTTGGAAATTTGCATTTCCATTTAAAATATGGTAGAATGGTTCTTGCTTCCGCAAAAAAGAGGTAGAGATTCATGGAAAAATTACCGTCGGTTAAGGCTCTTTCAAGAGCCATAATCGCAGCATTATTTCTTGTGGTGGCAGTAATTAGCGTAAAAATAGAATTACCAAGTAGTGTAAGTATACTGGGGAGTTATTTACAGTCTTATTCTATTTTTATGTGGAAAGACTACCAACCAAATGAAGAAAATGTAGAAGTAATACAGACTGTTTTAGAAGTACCCCTTTCCGTTACGGTTGTTCCTAAAATTGTTTATGACGGAATGACTTTAGACGAGTTAGGAGAAAAGTTAAACAGAAGTTTGAAATCAACTTTGAGTGGCTATGGACCTGTTATTGCGAAAAAGGCCATAGATACTGGAGTAGATCCTTACGTTGCCGTAGCAATTATATTACATGAGACCGGATGTTATTTTGGAACTTGTAGTACACTTGCTAGTCAATGTAATAATATCGGGGGAATGAAAGGTGGCCCAACTTGTGGTGGTAGTGCATATCGTGCATTTTCAACCTTAGAGGAGGGCATACAGGCTTTTATTAACAACTTATCGAAGAATTATTATCAAAAAGGACTTACGACTGTAGAACTGATTGGAAAAAAATATGCGGAAAGTAATACTTGGTCTACAAAAGTAAATTATTATATTGAAAAGATAAAAGCAAATTAAAAAAGGAAAGGTGACTTTTCTTTTTTTGTTAGTAAAAATAAAATTATTGGTTTTATAGCATTTACAAGTGTAAAAAAAAGCTTTTTTATTTGTAGGATGATGGAAAATCAAGTATACTTGTTATTAGCAGAGAAGTGGTATGATGAAGAAGAAGGTATGCTTCGCTTTAAAACTTTTAATCGTGTGTTTTTTTACAATTTTTGTTTCAGTAAAGGCAGATTCTGGTTGGGACTATGATTATGATTCCAGCGGAAGTTCTTGGGGTTCTAGTTCGTCGTGGGGTAGCGGTTCATCATGGGATTATGATTCTGATGGAGGATCTTGGCATTCCAGTTCTTCTAGTCATAGTTCCGGTTATAATTCTAGTTCAAGTTCAGGCCATTTCTTTTTATATGCAGATTCTAATATTATGATCATGCTTATTATTTTTATTATTGCAATGATTTATGTTGGAACATTACTCAGAAATATGGAACGCAAAAGTAAAAGCAAAGTCAAAAATACAATGTATGCAGATTTAACGGAAGAAAAGATTCGTGAAGTAGATCCAAATTTAAATCTTGAAGAATTTAAAAATGATGTATTTGAAATTTATAATTCAATTCAAGTTGCATGGATGAATTTTGACACTGAAACCATTCGCAAAAATGTTACCGATGAAATTTATAATATGTATAAAAGTCAATTAGAAATTTTAAAAAGAAAACATCAAAAGAATATGATGGAAGAAATTACTTTAAAAGATATTAAATTAATTCGTTTAGAAAAAGAAAATGATTGTATAACTGCGAGTGTTTATTTAGAAGTAAAATGTCGTGACTATGTCATTAATGAAAAAACGAAGGCAATTGTGCGAGGTACAAAACAACCAGTTATTATTGAATATGTTTTAACTTTTATAAAATCTGCATTGCCAGAAAAAGAGATGGAAACCTGTCCTAACTGTGGGGCTCCAATCGAAATGAATGGTTCAGCTACTTGTCCTTATTGTGATAGTACCTTGGTAAAAACGTCAAAATCTTATGTGATGAGTAAGAAGACTGTAATCAATCAAAGAAAAGGGTGAAAAAATGGAAATCAATGAAGCCATGTTTAAAACCAAAGTAGATAACATTTTTATCCAGTTATATTCCGCTATAACTTTAGGAAATTTAGAAGAGGTTCGCCACTTTTTAAGTACGAATCTGTATGAAAAAATCAAAAAAGAAATTGAAAATTTAGAATCAAATTCTGTTATTCAAATTTATGATGAAATTAATGTTAAAGATACGAAGATATTACGAAAGGAGGAAAAAGAAGATACTTTCATTGTTGTAGTAGAAATTATTTCAAGATATATGGATTATCAAATTGATAAAGCAACAGGAAAAATAGTGTCTGGTACTGATGAACGAAGAGTAGAAAAATTGAATATTTTAACTTTTGAGAAAAAGAAAAATGCTATTTCAAAAGGATTAATTATCAGATGTCCTTCTTGTGGGGCTTCGATGAATGTTAATAAAGATGGAAAATGTGACTATTGTGGTTCTATTTTTCCACAAGAGAATTATGATTTTGTTTTAGTGTCAATGGAAACAAAAGAATTATAAGAAACTAAGAAAACGTGTTAGAATAAATGAGAGGAAGGAAATAGAAAAATGGGTTTATTAAAAGCGTTTACAACAGCAACTTCAAGTGTTTTAGGAGATGAATTTAAAGAATATATTACACCACCTGATATGACTAATGTTTTGGTGGCAAGAGGAATCGTTCATCATGGAGATGGAAATAAAAATCCTAGTGAAGGAATTATTACAAATGGAAGTATTATCATGGTACCAGAAAGTACTGCGATGATGGTAATTGAAAATGGTAAAATTTTAGAATTTTCAGCTGAGCCAGGAGGTTTTAAATTTGAAACAGGTTCAGAACATACCATTTTTTCTGGAGGTTTTGGAAAAGGAATTGTAGAAAGTATCAAAAAAATTGGAAGTCGTACTACTTTTGCCGGTCTTCCACCACAAGATCAGCGCGTATATTATGTAAATTTGCTTGCTTTAACTGGAAATAAATTTGGTTCACCTCAACCTAAAAAAATAACGGATGATAAATATGGAATGCTAGAAGTAACTTTTTTTGGTGAATATGGTATACAAGTTAGTGATCCTGCCGTATTAGTTCATAATATTATTGGAAGCAATGCTAAAGATATTGTAACATTTCAAGATATTTTAGAAGATCAATTTAAAGCTAAATTCGTAGAAAAATTAACGCAAGCAATTACTTTAGTCATGAGAAAAGAAAAAATTCCTTTTGGTGACATTGGAATGTATGGAACGGATATATCTAATGAAATGAATCATTTATTGGAAGAGGATTTAATTTCAAAATATGGTATTAAGATTTCGGATGTAGCAATTGGAGACATTAATTTAACCAAAGAATCTATGGAGAGGGTATCTAAAATTGATGATGCAACAATTTTTTCAGATAGTAAATTACAAAGTGGCTTAATGGCAACTGCTAGTGCAGAGGCATTAAAAAATGCGTCTGCAAATGAAAATGGTTCGATGATGGGCTTCATGGGTATGAATATGGCTAATACAGTTGGAGCATCTTTACTAGATAAAGTGAATCAAAATCCTTCTTCGGTTCAAAAAGAAGAAACAAATGAGAAAGAACCAAGAAGTTTATTTCAAACCAATGATTCCAATATATGCCCAAATTGTAAAGCAGAAATTAAGGATTCTAATTTTTGCCCTAATTGTGGAAAGAAACTAAAAGATTAGGATAAAATTAGGAAGAAACCAAAAAAGGAAAGGGGGACTTTTCTTTTTTTCTTGCCTTTTGACTTATTCGTCGTTATAATATAATGTATAGTATAGTAAAGGGGTAGATTTATGAATACTAATGATATCAATACCAATCAAAATGGAATGAATTCAACAACGAATCCGATGGGAAGCCCTGTACCTCCTACTTCTCCAAATCCAAATATGCAAGCAGAACCAATTGTTCCAAATGTAGAAAATGTAGCACCTGCTGCCGAGCCGGTAGCTCCTGTAACACCGATGGCACCGGTAGATGCACCAACAGCTCCTACCATGAGTGCTCCAAGTGAACCGGTAATGGGAGAAGCAGC
>CANQXM010000051.1 GCA_947627835.1 uncultured Bacilli bacterium
GTAGATTTCTTATTAAAACTCCCCACTAGATTTTCTATACGGGATTTTTTATCTCCCCACTGAATTATCTAGAGCCATTATTTCTCTTAAGTCTTCTTATTATATTATACTTTTCTGTCAAGCAGCACTTTCATTAATGATTTGGCGTTGACGTTCTTGTTGAATTGACATAATTTCTGCTGCAGCTTGTGTATCCTTCAAAACTTCTCTAGATCTTTCTAAATTTGAATTTATTTCTGACTCTTGTTTTTTAATTTTTTTTTTATAATTATTTAATTCTGTAATTATTTGATTAAAACGTTCTTGTAATTCTTGTAGTTCTGGATCCATTTCCTCTTCCTCAGTGATTTGTGCTATTGGTTGATTTTCTGGTTCTGGATTGCTCTCGATGTTATTTACAGGAACTGTTGGACTAATTTGTTCTGCATTCTCCACAGTTGGTGCAACTTCTATAGTTTGAACTGGTACTTGCTCTATTGGAGCTGGTGCAATTGGTTCTTGCTGAATATTCTCAGTTGGGGTTGCTACTGTTTGAAAATTTGCTTTGCCGGTTTTATAAAAATCTTTCATGGACGTAATGTTGCTTTCTTTAACGGCGATTTGTTTTCCTTTTTTTTCTTCTGTTACAGAAACTTCTGGTTTATTTATTAAAATTACTTTTGTCATTATATCGCCCCTTCTATTTCTGCATTTCCATTAATAATATCGATAATTGCCTTTTTTACTTCAGTCCATGCTACTTCGTTATCTACTGGTTGGTAAATTCCATTTTGTTCCCAATAAAATTCTAAGACATAGTTGGTTCCATTCATCTCACCGGTATCAATTGCTAGAACTGGAATGTTTTTTATCGTTGGTTTATCGTCATCTATTGATTTGAAAAAACATACTATCTTTTTTTCTATCCTTTCACCACTTGGTGTAACTAATATCACTTTTTCATCCATGTCTGTAACACTCCTTTTATTCTTTTATGATTATAACAAAAATAGATTGAAATATCAATCTTTAATTTTGGCTAAGATAAAATAGCCGCATCCAAAAGCACAATTGTCTTTAATGTAATCGCTTACCTTATTAATGTCGTTTATGGGCTTAAAATTTTTGTTTGTTTTGTCATTAAAGCCTTTTAGACGTAGTTTTCCATAAGCCCAGTCTCCAACGATATAATCAAATGGTTCAAAGTAGTCTGTAATTTTTTCTTCTAATAATGCAATATCAATTGTATTTTTTACTTCTTTAATCACATGATATCTTTGATTATTTACTTTTATTTCTCTCATTTTACCCTAACACCCTTACTGTAATTGCAAATAGTGTCATCATTATCGTTGCAATCACACTTAATAATAATAACATATCTACATATCCATTTCCTGAACTAATTGGAGCACCATATCTTTGATGATATATAATTGCTTCTCTTAATCTATCCATTTTTTCTGGATCATCTGGATTGATTTTGAAAAAATTTAGTATTTTATTATTTAATTGTTCCAAAGTTGAATTATCTAATTGAGCAATCATTTCTAGTGTATATCCTAATAGTGTATATGCTTCTGGTATTAAAATATTTTTTTGATATGGTAACAAAGCAAAGCGATGGGACGCTTCAAAAAGTTTACTGCGATAATATGTATCTAATTCATAAATATCGGTTACATTTTGCTCTAATTCTTGTTTCATATAAGCATTTTTTGTATTGCTCAAATATAAATATGCTTGAAAAGCTATTAGTTGATCATTTGTCATATTGATTGCTCTTTGTCGATAAAAGAACATATCCATTAAATATTTTTCTATTTTTAAAAAATAAATATTTGGTTTTAGATTATTATTTTTTGTTTCATAATATTTTTGGAAACTTATTTTAAAATCTTTTAATAATTTATTACTAAATCCAAATTTTGTTAAGTTTGAGTCAAATCCACCCATTCTGTCTTCATTATTTGTTCGATAGGGATTGATGATATCTAATTCTCCGTAAATTGCGATGAGTGTTCGAATTACCATTACAGGAAATGAAAAGAGTATTGGATTTTCAGGGGTTTCTTTATTATCAATGTAGGTTTTGATTGATGTTGTAAAAGCCTGATTTATGAAAATGCTCTCTTTCATATGCTCGTCACCTATTGTAAGTATATCACACAATTTAATTAATCGGAACATTTAAAATGTTGCTTTTTGTCTCATATAATCCTCCATAATACGTTGGCACTGTTCCGTTGATTATTTGAGATCCGATTAATATCTCATAATTTAACTCGCTATTTCGATAGGTTACGGGAGTCATAATTTCATTGTTAATCGACAATTCAATGTAAACTTCGATTAAGGCATTGTTGATTCCGTAGTTCTGTACTCTAGTTTTTAAATTGGTTAGCATTGTACCTATAAATCTTATTTTTACCGGAATTTTTGGGCCTAAATTGTTCAAGTAAATGGCATTGCTAGCAACACCGATTGGGATGTTTAAGATAAATCCATCTAGGGTTTTTGATAAATTTTCGTCATAGTATTCTGTATTGATATTTCCTTTTTGCAAATTCTCAAAATCTGTCTTTATTCTATTTACTACTTGAGATGTAATTTCATAAGCTTGTTTGATATTATATCTTACGTTTATAATTTCGTCATTTTTATTTTTTTGTACTGATAAAAGATTATTTAAACTATTTTCGTTAATTTGAGAAATTAGATTATAGTTGTTAAATATGCTATATGTTAATTTTTCTACGTTCTTAGTGGCGATTTCTACTAGTTTGGGAGTGATTTGTTTATTGAATGTATTTAGAAAATAGCATGTAAAAAAGCAAATACCAAAAAAAACGATACTCAAAAAGGCACTAAAATATCTTTTCTTTTTTTCTTTTTTTAGTTTTGCTTTTTTCATGTTATATTTTATGTTTTATTTTTAAAATAAACCCAATTTCAAGAAGTAATTTAAAAAAACGACGATTCCTATAATAATTACTATGGTTACTACTACGATTAGCACTTTGGTTACAATTTTATTTGATTCTACATCTTCTTTTAAGTCATTAAAATCATCAAAATCGCTTTGAGAAAAGGACAAACTATTTGTGTAGAAAGAATTATCCATTTTGATTTCTTCCGTTTTTTGATTTGCTAAATGAGTGGTTAAACTCATGGTTTCTTCCTTTGTTTTTTCTTCTTTTTCCAAGGCATCTGAAACTTCTTTAGCTCCCATTACTACCGTATTGCTATTATCTCCTTTTAAGTCAGATAAAATATCTAATGGATCCATTTGTTTTGTTTTTTGAAGTTCATTTTCAGTTATCGTATTCATTAGTTCCATTAATTCTTCTTTGGTTTTCTCAGCTGCTATTTTTGGCTTTTCTTCTGCTACATCCAAGTTTTTCAAAATATCGTATTGGGTATCTCGTATTTTCTTTAGGCGCTCTTTTTCGTAGTCAACTTCTTTTTCTTCTCGCGCTTTTTCTAAAATTGCATTGATGTCATATTCACGCGTTTTTTCTAATTCAATTTCTTTTTCTTTTATTTCAGGAACCAGTTTGATTTCCCGACGTTTTGGTACATCATGATAATTTTTTTCTAAAATTTCTTTAATTTTATCAATATTTACATTGTTGGATTCGTTTTCTCCAATCACTTTCGCATTGCTACCTACATTGAATTCATTTAATTCACTATTGCTTATTTCTTTATATAAATTGCTATTTTTATTGGTACGTTTTTGAAAGTTTTGTAAATTTTCATCATAATATTTTTCGCTTCTACTTTTCATGATGACCTATCCTTTCATGGTAAATCATATCATATTTTTTCCGGTTTGAAAACTTTATTTGTCGTTGATTTTTATAAATTATATTTATATAATTGTGGTGAGGTGAGAAATTTGAAAAAAATCGTTATTCAAAATGAATCTTGTATAGGTTGTGGCGCTTGCGTTGGTATTGATGCAGAACATTTTACTTTTAGTGATGAGGGATTTTCCGTTGTTAAGTCTCAAGAAAATTTAGATTCTGCTGCTCTTGCTGATGCCATTGATGCTTGTCCAGTAGCCATTATTAGTTTGGAAGAAACTAATGAAGCCGATCAAGCAAAAAATGAGGAACCCATCCATGATGATTGTTCATGCGATGAATGTGATTGTACAAATTGTGAACATCAAAATTAAGCAACCAAGTGGTTGTTTTTTATTTTAGTGAATATAATTTTTTTATTTCTTTGATGGTTAATTTTCGATATTCTCCTTTTTTAAGCCCTTCTAAATTTAAAAACGCATAAGATTCTCTTTTCAAATTGATGACTGGGTGTTCTAATTCGGCGAATATTTTTTTGACAATATGATTTCTTCCTTCAATAATTCCGATTTCAATTTTTGAAGTATTTATCCCTTTATGGCGAACTTTTAGTTTCGTTGGAATTACTTTTCTTCCTTCAATTTCAATGCCATCTTTTAATTTTAGTATTTGCTCTTTTGTCAAGTTCCCTTTTATTTTTGCTAGATATCGTTTTTCAATGTGATTGGATGGATGCATTAAGCGATTGGTTAGTTCTCCATCGTTTGTCAAAAGTAATACTCCTGTTGTGTCGTAGTCGAGTCTTCCTATTGGATAAATTCGGGCGCGTGTATCAATGAGATCTCTTACGGTGGTTCGTTTTCGGTTATCTTGTACGGAGGTAATCGTTTTTTCTGGCTTATATAAAAGGTAATATTCTTTTTCCTCTTTCGTTAAATGTTGGTTTTCGATTTGAATGTCTGCATGACTATCTACTTGATAGCCAAGTTCCGTGATTACTTTTCCATTTACTTTCACTTTTCCCTGAATGATAAGCTCTTCCGCTTTTCTTCGAGATGTATATCCACTATTTGCAATTATTTTTTGTAGTCTTTCCATAATAATTCCTCCTATAATAATAGTTTTTTGATTTCCTGCCAGTTCTTCACACGGATAATGTTTTCTTTTTTTAATTGTTCAGGATTTAGTGATTGATTATGATGAGCATCATATAAAATTTTCATTTTTCCACATTTTAGGTTTTCGATGGAGTCATCAATGATAATGTCTGTTTGAACTAAGTTTTTTTGATTTATAAAGATCAACTGTGATGTATCTAAAAATGGAAGTTTCTTTTGCAAATAATCCATTTTGGCTTTTAAGTGATTTCCTTCTTGGTATGGAGCATCCTTTATTTGATAGGCACTTATCATGTATAAGTCATGCGTTTGATTTAATTTTTCTATGACTTCATATGCATTTTCCATTAATGGAGCATCTTGGTACATGTCTAATGGGCCTTTTTGAAAGAATTCTTCTTTTCTGGATTTTAAAGCATCTTGCAAGTAGTACCCCGTCGTTTCTAGGCTGATTGGATGGCCTAAAAAATCTTCAATTTGTTTTTGAAAAGTTCCTGTTGTGATTACATTATCCATATCAATCATTAGTTTCTTCTTCATATTTTTTTATTCCTTTTGGGAATTCTTCCTCCCATTCTTTTGGTACTTTTGCCCTAAAAGTGTGTTCTTTTTCATTTTGGAAAGTTATTTTGGATGCATGAAGTGCCAAGCGATTATAAGTATTTTGTTTGCTATGGTATTTTTTGTCTCCTATGATAGGATGGTTTATGGATGCTAGAGCTACACGAATTTGATTTTTTCTTCCCGTTTGAATGGTTATTTTTAAGAGGCTTTTGTTATTTTTTTCTTGCAACACTTGGTAAGTTGTTATTGCTTTTTTCCCGATTTTTGGATTTTTGGTATCATAGACTTGGAGAGTTTTACTTTCTTGTAAGTAATTTATAATTGTTTGTTTTTTGGGTATTACAATTCCTTCTACAATCGCCAGATATTCTCTTTTTACTTTTTGGTTCCAGTTTTCTTGAAGTTCGTGTTTTATTTTTTCGTTTTTAGCAAAAACTACGATGCCTGATGTTTCCCGATCTAAGCGGTGGACGATAAAAATTTTATTTTTGGGATTTTGTTTTTTTATGTATTCTCTTGCTTGATGATATAGCGTGTGTTCTTGTTCTTTTTCGGTAGCGATCGTTAGTATTTTAGCAGGTTTATTTATGATTAATAATTCTTTGTTTTCAAAGATTATGTCCAACTTTTTCTTCATATTGATAGGTATCCTCTTTGCTTTCAATAAACAATGGTAGTTCAATCGTAGTTTTTACATAAGGTGCAGTAGAAATTTGATTTTCTAAGTAATCTTCTTGTTCTTTTTGCGTCATTTGTGACCAATTATCAGGGAATGGGCGCAGAATGAACGTAATATTTTGAGCTTCTTCTTTTGATAAAAATTGATAAACATGATAATTGTAGTATGGATCTGAACTTTCTTTTCCAATTTCCGCATTCATAATTTCCCGATCGGTGGCTTTTTTTACTTTTGTATAACCACTGTTATAACTTCTTAAGCCACTATTTGGTTTGTTGCCACATTTATATATGCAGTGAGCAAACCAAAGAATGGAAATGCGTATGTTTTCATCACAATTTTTTTCACCCAAAAGATTCTCAAAGTAAATAATTTCATAACCTTTGGATGCCAATTGTTTACTTTTTTCTAATTGTTCGCGATATAAATTTAATTGGTTTTGGTATTTTTCTTCGCTTTGAAAGTTGCTTGGATTCGGTTTATCTCTCACAATATATATTTTTTTGACTTCTTGCTGATTTTCTTTTTCTTCTTTCGTTGGTTCGATAATTGGAATCATGATTTCTTCCCCACATATTTGCCTTGTTAATTGGCCTAGATTACTAAATTCTTGATCATGTCTTTCTTGTGTGATGAGTGCTTCAGCTACATTTACATCAATGCCAAACTGACTTGCATAATATGTGATGGTACTACCAAAGAGGTCATGAGTTTCTTTCCTTTTTCCCATTCGATTACTTTGAACTACTTCATAATTTAAAACATTGGTGATTTCTTCCATTTCAATTGTTTTTGTTTTCGAAGTTTCTTCTTGAATAACCGGGGTTTCTGTTTGAATCATTGGGTTTTCTAATTGAACTACTATATCATCTACGTCTTCTGCTTGCTCTGTAGTTTCTGTAACAATCGGATTATAGGTTGCTTTTGGCAAAGTTTTCGTAGCCATCGATGCAACAACAATCATTGTCCCTGATAAAGCAAGGGTTAAAATTCCTTTATTTAAAAGATTTCCTTTTTTTGTTTTATAGTGTCCTGGCTTTTTTTGAGAAGGCTTTTTTTGAGAAGGCTTTTTTAGAAAATTCGGAATGCAGATTATTTCTTCAATCATCCCCTTTTTTCTTTTAAAAATGTAATTTTGAGTGGCTGTTTTTATTGTCACAGTAAAGGCGTCGATATCTGTGATTGTCCCTATTTTTTCTTGTTTAGTTGTTAAATAATTTAGAATGGTATTGTATTCATTTTTAGTAATGTTAATTTCTTTATTGCTTGGTATTTTTATTTCAATCATCTAATTCACTCCATA
The DNA here is from genome assembly GCA_947627835.1 of uncultured Bacilli bacterium. Lineage (GTDB taxonomy): Bacteria > Bacillota_I > Bacilli_A > RF39 > UBA660 > MGBC162267. The sequence goes on from CANQXM010000051.1 coordinate 7,453, forward strand.
TTTTATCGACCATATTACTAATTATTTCTAGTTCTTGCTCATTTGTTATGTCTTGCAATTCTAACTTGGGGTCTTCTGGATTATAACTTGAAATAAAAACGTTTGTTTCGCCATTTTCATCTATGGAACCATCCGTATAAACAATATAGTGTTTTTGATATTCTTCGTTGTAAAATTTGAATAATGTTTCACAATTTATGATTTCATTTTCGGTTTCTAAGATGAATCTTTCTGGTTTCATAGCCATCCTCTTTTCTTTTTTTATTATATCACATCTCATCATGAAAAAAATCATAGACATCCTATGATTTGTTTTTCAGTAGATATTCAATTGCTTTTAAAATGGTTATTTTTCCATATTCATAAGTGAGTGATCCTTGTTGATAAGCAATGTAAGGAGGCCTTAATGGGCCGTCACAAGATAGTTCAATGGAAGAACCTTGTGTAAATGTTCCTGCAGCCATAATGATTTGATCTTCATATCCTGGCATGCTATCTGGTATTGGTAGTGTATTGGCATCAATGGCTGAAAATTTTTGAATTCCTTCACAGTAACGAATTAAATCTTCTTTATTATGAAAAATGATGTTTTCAACAATATCAACTCGCTCCTCATTGTATTTTGGTTCCACTTCATAACCGAGTCGTTCTAACATTGCAGAGGCTAATACGGCGGTTTTTAAAGCGTTTTTTACCACGCTTGGAGCAAAGTAAATTCCTTTTAAAAACTCCCGATTTATGCCTAAAGTTGGACCTACTTCTTTTCCTTCTCCAGGCAAGGTTAGTCGTTGGGCACATAAGGAAATTAAATTTTTTCTTCCGACAATATAAGCACCATTTGGAGCAATTCCGG
>CANQXM010000052.1 GCA_947627835.1 uncultured Bacilli bacterium
TAATAAGTCGATGATTCCATGGTACTCCATTTTTTCTTCTTCGTAAATAAATTCATATTCTTTATAAAAGGTATCCGTTAAGTGGGCTTTCATTAGTGGAGAGTTTATAAATTGTGTTATTTTTTGACGAATAAAGGGCTCTTTAATTTGGTCATAATTCGGATTTTTAAAATCGATGTTCTCTAAATATTCATGAAATTTTAATCCGAGTTGAATGTTTTGATACTCACTGATCTTATTTATTTTTTCCACGGTTTTTGAAAAATGGCTTGTTTCTTTCTGTTCTTTTGGAATTATGATTTCTTGAACTTGGAATGGGATAGCTTCCTTTTTCACAAATTCTTTTTTTGCGTCTAGCAAATAATCTTTACTTAGCGGAATGTCTTTTAAATTGATTTCTTTTTTATATTGTTTAATTAATGGGAAAATTTGATATAAAAAATCTTTCATTGATCGACATTGTAACGAAGATTTTGGCACTTCATCTTCCACTGGCAAGAGAAAAATCATTTTTTCTTTGGCACGGGTTGTAGCCACATAAAATAAGCGAATTTTTTCAGAAATTTCTTCTTGCAGATAGTTATTTTTAACTAGTTCTTTCATGAAATTCGGATAAATTCCTTCTTCTTTTAAAGGCGTTAAGATGCCATAGTTTGGATCATAGAGAAATTTGTCTGATATCTCGCTAATATTAAATTTTTTATATAAACCGCTAAAGTAGCAGATAGGATATTCCAATCCTTTTGATTTATGAATGGTCATCAGTTTTACACTATTTTCCATGTTTTCATTGATGCTTACTTTTATATTCATTTCTTCTTTGGTAATGCGATTTATTAGTTCGTAAAAGTCCATGATATTCTTGGCTTTTTTGGAATAGTTTTTGGCAAGGGCTTCTATATGTTCTATTGCAATCATATTTTCCTTAATATTACCAATTTGAATTAATTTTTCATAAAAGTTTACATCATTTAATAGTTTCTTAATGATTTGATCAGAGGTTTTTGAAGAACTGTTTTCAATCGTATCTTTGATGGATAAATAGATTTCATTTTGAAACCAATTTTGGGTAGTTAAAACTTGATAGATTTCTTCATCTGGTATGGAAAAAAGAAAACTTCTAGCGATACTCGTCCATGCTAATTTAAAATCGTTATCAAAATTTTTTTGATGATAGCTAATTACTAATTTTAGAAGGTTTTTGATTATTTTAAAGCACGCAGATTGATTTAATGTTTCATCTTGATAAATGCTAATAGGAATCTTGAAGTAATTAAATATTTTTTTATATAGTGAAAAGTTGGTGCTACGATCCATTAAAATAACAAAGTCTTGGTACGTTGCACTATGCACTTTTCTTTCTTCTTTATCAAATAGTTGGTATCCTTCTTTGATTTTAGTTTGAATATCTTGTGCGATTAAAAAGGCTTCGATTTCTTCTTTTGTAAATGTTTCACTTTGGGGGTAATGGAGTATTTCCATATTGTAATTTTCAGAAGTGTTTCCTTCTTCGTCATATGCTAGATTACCAAAGTTCATTTGATGCTCTTCCACGTAATTGGCGCCACCAAAGTTTTCATTCATCAATTGGTTAAACATCAAATTAATATTTGTAAGTACTTCACTACGAGAGCGAAAGTTTTTTAATAAATCAATTTTATAGCCATTTTCATGCTCTTTATAAGCATTATATTTCCTCTTAAAAAGGGTGGGATTTGCATCACGAAAACGATAGATGCTCTGCTTAATATCTCCGACCATGTACACATTGTGATTAGCAATTTGATTTATCAAACTTTCTTGAATATCATTGGTATCTTGGTATTCATCAATCATAATTTCTTGAAATGAATTTTTTAGTTCTTCTTTGATTTTCTCATTTTCAGTTACAATACGAAGGGCAAAGGCTGCTATATCTGTAAAATCGTAATAGTTCATCGTTCTTTTTTTGGTTTCTAATCGTTTGAAATAATCTTTTAAAATTTGTAAAAGCACTTCTACAATGGGTTGCATTTTTTGATAATCACAAAGTAATTTTCCTTTGGGGCCATATTCTAGTAACAAATTTAGTTCTTTTCTTTTCTTATTACAAATTTCTTTTTTTTCTTTCATTTCTTCTGATGATTGTCTAGGAAGTGGCGGAAATTTGGTACTTTTTAATGTATATAAAGTATCTAAGTCATTGGCATTTAATAAATTTTGCATGGCATCCATACATTTTTTAACATAATCTTTTGGTACATCTTTACAGAAAGATGTCAATTCTTTTTGAAATTCTTTTTTCTTAAAAAGCACTATCTTTTCAAATTCTTCCATCATTTTTTGAATCGTTTGGGGATTATAAAAGTTTTCTAGATAGTTTTCTAGATATTCTTCTTTATGGATGTTTTTTTCTAATTTGTTGCTAATTTGTAACAATGTCTCATAGATTTCTTCATCGTCTTTTATACAAAAATCATCTAATATTTTAGTGAAATTTTCTTGCTTGTAATAGGTATCCAAGGTTTCTCTTAGTGTGTCTTTTTTAATGATTTCGATGATGGCTTCATCTGTAATTTCTGGACTTGGAGGCAACTGAAACAAATAATGATATTTTCTTACTATAGATAAAGCAAAGGAATCAAAGGTCGTTATGTAAGCGCTATCTAAAATTTCTAATTCTTTTTTTAAAGACGCTTCCTTTTTAATTTTTTTGCGAATTCGTTCTTTCATTTCTTCTGCTGCTGCTGTTGTAAAAGTTAAAATTAGTAGCTCATTGATATGGATATGATTTTTTAATTTTTCAATGACGCGTTCACTTAGCACGGCAGTTTTTCCGGATCCTGCTCCAGCACTTACAATAATGTTTTCTCCGGATTTATAAATTGCTTCCTGCTGTTCTTTCGTCCATGTCGGCATTCTTTTTCCCTCCTAACCATTCTAAGTTTTTGATTTCTTCAACATTTTTAATATCTTGCTCTTTTCGGTAGCAAAGATCTTGATACTTGCAATACTCGCATCCAACTAACTGATTGCCAATTCGAATTGGTTCAATGAAAAACTGTCCTGCTTGAATCTTTTTAGCAGCTTCCATGACTTTTTCTTCGGCTAGGTTTTGAATTTTATCCATTGCTTCTTCGGATAAGACTTTGGCATAGGTATAAAAGCCTTTGGCAGTTTTTTTCATATGAGATATTTTCTTACTATCTTCATAGGTTGAATCAAATTCTTTTAACCAACTTTCACAATCGGTACTATAACCTTCTAATTTTAATTTCTCTTGTTTTAACTCTTCTTCCGTATGAATGTGATCTTGTTTGGGAATCTGAGGAAGAATTTTTTGAAGATAAAAACCGATGACTTTACTATTTTGATATGGAAGTTTTTTTAATAAAAGTAAGTAAATAGGCAATTGAAGATTGATTCCATATACTAGGTTATTTAAATCAAGATTAGGATTTCCGGTTTTATAATCAACAACACTTAATAAGGTTTGATTTTCTTTTTCTAGAACAAACATTTTATCTAAGATACCTGTCAATTTGCATGCAGGTTCTATCGGTAGTTCATACTCTACTTTTTGCTCTTGTAAAATGGTAAATGGCAAATTTTCTTCTTGTTTTTTTAATACTTCCAAAACCCGTTTTAAATCTTTTTTTAACTTTTGTAAGAAGAAATTTTCTTGGATAGTTTGGAAGTTTATTTGTGCCGTTTGCTTTTGAAAGTCTTGTTCAAAATCGAATCCTTTCGTATAGGAATCTTTTAAAATTTGATGAAAAAGCGTTCCAATTTGCTGATTAAAACTGGCAGTTTTGTCTTTTAAATTTAAAATGTTACTAACATAATACCGAAAGGGACAATGAAAAAAAGTATCTAGAGAAGAATAAGAGATTGCTAAATTTTCTTTTGTAAATTTTTTAAATGGTTTAAACTGATTTTGATAAGATTTATATTCAATACTTGGATAAGTCATTCGCAAGCGATCTAAGGCATCTTCTCTAATTCCATATTTTTCATATTGATCTAAATAAGTTCCCAATTTTAATTTATTGTATTGATTTGAATAAGCGAAAAGATCATCCGTTTCTGTTACTAAAGTAATCTGTTCGTTTTCGATTAAGTGGGACGGATATTTTTCTACTTTTCCATCTAGTTTCGGATAGGTAATAACCATGTTTTTCAAGGTTTTCATTTTGCATTGCCATTTTTTTTCTTCGGCTTTATTTTTTTCTTTGCTAGTCGATTTGCCAATCAGACTTTTCTCTTGATCATTTAAAAAATCTTCATCTTTCCATATTTGCGGCGTAGTTCCTTCTGTAAATCCTACTATGTAAACCCAACTATCTTCTTCGATTTCTTGCTTTAATAAGTCAATTTCGTGAACACTTTTGCTGTTTTTGGGTCGTTTTACTTTTTCTTTTTGTAAAGCATGTTTTATAAATTCTTTTCGTTCTACTTCACTCTTAATAAAGGGATAAGCATTGCACTGATTTATAATGGCCTTGATATTTTCTTGTTCTTCCGGTTTTGAATATTTTTTAGATAGTTCTTCTATAGTTTCTTCGATGGATGAAGAGGCATTTAAAAAGGTTGTTGTAATTATTGTTCCAAGGTAAGTATCGGTGTTTTTTAAAGTGAACTCAATATGAAACATTTTTCCATATGTTTGAAATAGTTCTCTGTAGGTTTCATCTAAATTGGCAATGTAAATTTTTTCAATCGGAACAGATGCTTGTATTTGTTTGGCAATCATTTTTAGAATATGGATTACTTCCTCTTTTTTGGTCGGGCATTCATAAACTTTGATGTTTTCTGCTGGCAGTTCTTGTTCCTCTATGATTTTTACTTTAGTAATGGCTAGGCATTTTTGGATGATTTCTTCCTGTTCTTTGCTAAAATCTTTTAAGTGATAAAAGACAAGGATTTGCTGTTTTAATCTTTCATAAAAGCTTTTATTTTCTTGTAGTAAGCCCCGATCTAATAAATCTTTTTTCATTTGCTGTAAAAAGGTAATTTTTTTACTGTCTACTGGTTTTCGTGGCAGATCTACAAGATTTTCTAATAACATTTCAGCAATTTCAATCGTTGTATGATATTTCTCTTTTATATCATAAAGTGTTTCATTTGTACTATTTAGATAAAATTTTTTTAAAAATTCACGATATCCTAGAACTTTACATGGAATTAGTGTTTCTTTGGCACTTATTTTTTTTATAATGCGCTCTTTGTCTAAATCATTTACAATGACTAGATATTCCATGTTAACCACCTTTGCTTATTGTATCACAAACTTCTGCATAAATGGTTGTTAATTTGCATAGATTAATGGTAGATTTGGAGGACATATGAAACCAAAATTACAAAATATTTTTTATTTATTTTTTCCTATTGTTATCGGTAGTATTGTGGGATTTTTGATTCAAAAAGGAATTGATTATTCTTCTTTAATTCAACCCCCTTTTGCTCCACCTGCTATTCTTTTTCCAATTGTCTGGAGCATTCTTTATTTACTAATTGGTATTAGTTATTATCTTTATCGACGCGAAAATCAATCTTTATCCGCTATGATCTTGTATTATTCTCAATTGTTTTTTAATTTCTTATGGCCCATTTTTTTCTTTTTATTAAAATGGCGACTCTTTTCGATTTTTTGGATTATTTTGCTTGTCTTACAAGTTGGTGTACTCCTTGTATATTTTTATCGAGATGAAAAAAGAAGCTTTTATCTCGTGCTTCCTTACTTGATTTGGCTTTTGTATGCAACTTACTTAAACATTGGCATTTACCTATGCAATTATTTATTATAGTTTTGATAGTAATCTACTTCTCCTAAAGATGCTGAAACATTTTCTAAATCTTCATACTCTTCTGTTTCTAAAATTTCTTCAATATAGAAAAGGATTTCTTTAATTGAATGACAATTCTCATAGGGAATTTGATATTTTCTTAATATCCGAATTTGATATTCCGTTAAGTAAAAGTTATTGATTTTTACTTTTTTATTTTCTTTTTGAAATTCATTTATCATTTTATCGTATTTCATTTTCATCCTCAAATACTTGATCCATTAATTTTTTCATGGCTTCTTTTCTTTTCTTTGTTTCTTGTTTTTTTATGGTAATTTCAATTATGTCTTGTTCTTCGGCTTCCTTTACTATTTCTCTCGGGATTAAAACCGTTTTTCCTATTTCGATTTCTACTACTGCATAATTGTTTTCAAATCGATCAATAATTCCTTTCATATTTTTCCTCTATTCTATTTGAATTTTAAAAGTTTCTTCTTCTAAGTTACTAGAGATTGTAATTGGATATTCTCCAGCACTTGTGTTTTTATTGATTTTCCAACTCCAGCTTACAACGCCATTTTCATTAGAAACTTTTTCTTCCAGTCCACTTGCTGAACTTATGGTTGATTTATATTTCACTTGAATTTTATACATTGTATTGGGAGTTCCTTGTATTTCAATGGTGGCCGTTTCTCCCCTTTTTACAGTTTGAGTAAAATTTAATAATTTTATTTTGAATTTCTTTCATCTCGTTATTTGCTTTATCGCAATCTAAGGTTTCGCCGTTTGAAGTAATGGTAATATCTCCCACTTCTGCCGTTTGTAAAATGGTCGCCCCGACATCTTCCCATCTTTTGATAATCTTTTCGTTTGGATGATTATATTTATTGTTTTTTCCAACTGAAATAATTGCATAGGTTGGTCTTACTTTATTAACAAATTCCATTTTCGAAGAAGTATCACTTCCATGGTGTCCTACTTTGATGACATCCGCTTTGACGTCTTCGGTAATTTCTTCTTCACTTTTTGTTTCAGCATCTCCCATAAATAGGAATTTTTTTTCTTTATAAGTTAGTTTTACTACAGCAGAATAATTGTTTAATTCTGCATAGTCTTCTTGCTTGGGAGCAATAAATTTTACTTCTAAATCTTCTTGATTTAAAATGGTTACTCCGTCTGAGGCAATCTTTATTTTTTTATTTTGATTTTTGATGGTTTCTAGTAAATTTTCATATGTTTTACTCGTTGCTACTGCTTTTGGCATGTAGATATCTCCAACTTCAAAATGTTCAATGATATATGCCATGCCACCAATGTGATCGGTATGAGGATGGGTCGCAATGATGTAATCGATTTTTTGATAGCCAAGATTTTTAATTTTTTCTTCAATCTTTTCTTTTTCTTCACTTTCTGCGGCATCTATTAACATGGTTTGTTGATTGGGGAGTTCAATAAAAATGCTATCTCCTTGGCCTACGTCAAAATAATGTACTTTTAAAGTGGCATTTTGTTCTGTTTTTGGGGACTCGGTTTCTTCATTTTGGTTGGTTAATTCATTTAAGTTTTCTTCTAGTGTCTCTTTCGATTTGTTCGATGGATTTGACGTTTTTTCGACATGCAAATATTCTTCATAAGCAGTTTGGTAAGCTTTGGTGTGGGTGCTACTAATTAATAAGGCACCACTTAATACTAAAATGAAAGTAGATAAAAAACCAAAGCATTTATTCCACCATTTCTTGCTTTTTTTAAAAGATGTATTCTTTTTTCCTTTCCAATCCGAAAAGAAAATGGGTGGCAAGAAAAGTAAACTTGCAAGAAGAATATTGGTTATTTTATAAATATTTTGATCTTCAGCACTCGTAATAATTTCAGGATTTTTGGTTATGGCAAAGAAAAGAAGTGCCAAGGAAATCGCATAGTAAAGGCATGCCAATAAACGGATGATAGGTTTTCCAGAACGAAATCCCCATATTTTCTTTTTTTGCTTCATATCTAACACCTGTATTCTCTTTTTAGTATAGCAGAAAAAAATACAATCGTGGGATATTTTGTTGATAAAAAAAGTTCATAACCATCATTATGAACCTTAACAAGCGCAAGATTTTGCGTTTAAAATTTATAAATGGGGCGGAATGTGGGAATCGAACCCACGCATACCGGAGCCACAATCCGGCGTGTTAACCACTTCACCAATACCGCCATGACATGGAT
>CANQXM010000053.1 GCA_947627835.1 uncultured Bacilli bacterium
TACAGATAAAGAAATCCATTTAAAAAAGTCTTAAGGCACGGTCAAACTCTTTCCATAACAGGAAATTTGTGATAGAATGAATTAGAATATGAGGGGTAACATGAGTAAGATTACATTAACATTAAAAGATGATACCAAAATAGAAGTAGAAAAAGGAACAACTTATTATCAAATAAGTCTTGAACAAAACAAAAATCACGAACCAATTTTAGGAGTAAAAGTAGACAATGAAATTTGCTCGTTAGATATGAAAGCAAATCAAGATGCGAAAATAGAATTTTTTGGAGTTCAAGATTTAGCAGGATATAAAATATATCAATCAGCTTTAAAATTTGTTTTTGAAGTAGCGACCAAAGAACTATTTCCAGAAAGTGAAATAGAGTTTTTACATAGTGTTCCAAAAGGCATCCTAAGTGAAGTGGTAACTCCATTAAATTTTACCAATGAAGAAGTAGATAAAATCAAAGCGAAAATGGCAGAAATTGTTTCAGCAAAAGAACCTTTTCAAAAATATAACTTGCTAAAAAAAGATGCGTATAACTATTTCATGGCTAGTAAAGAATCAGAAAAAGCTAAGAACATTCAAAACATTAGTAACGAAGTAGTAACCCTTTATAAAATGCGTAATAAAATCAACTATTTTTATAATACCCTTCCATATGATACCAGTGTTGTCACAAAATATGATTTAGTATATATTGGTAAAAATCGGATTATTCTCGTATGTCCTAGTATTACTACAGGAAGAGTTCCAGATTACGTTCACTATGATAATATCATTGATAACTTTTTTGAAGGCAAAAAATGGCTTCGTCAGATGAATGTTCCCTACTTACCAGATATGAACGATTTAGTAAGCCATAGTAAAATTAAAGAATTTATGGCTGCTAATGAACTAATATTTAATGAAAGCATTCTTCATGCTGCTGATGAAATTGTAAGAAGAAGAGACGTAAAAGTGATTTTAATAGCAGGTCCATCCTCATCTGGAAAGACAACTACTACCAAAAGACTTGCCACCTACCTTCGTGCCAAAGGCTTTAATCCCGTTTCCATTTCCACAGATGACTTTTTTGTAGAACGTACCCACACACCTAAAAATGAAAAAGGCGAATACGATTATGAATGTTTGCAAGCAATTGATTTAGAACTCTTTAATAAAACCCTCATTGATCTTTTAAAAGGACAAGAAGTAGACATGCCAGAATATAACTTTGTATCAGGGAAAAGAGAATACAATAATCACAAGATCAAATTACAAAAAAATAGTATGATTCTAATTGAAGGCTTACATTGCTTAAATGATGACTTAGTTCCATATATTAAAGATGAAAATAAATACAAAATATACCTAAGTCCTTTTATTCCACTAAATATTGATCGTCATAATTACATATCAACCCTAGACATGCGTCTTTTAAGAAGAATTGTTCGTGACAATCGAACCCGTGGCAAAAAAGTAGATGAAACCATTAAAGAATGGCAAATTGTTAGAAATGGAGAAGAAAAATATATCTTCCCTTACATTCATCAAGCAGATATTATTATTAATACCGCTTTATCTTATGAACTAGGAGTCATTAAAATCTATGCAGAACCTCTATTATACTCCGTAGATATTAGTTCGATATACTATGAAGAAGCCAGAAGATTATTAAATTCACTAAATGGTTTCTTCCCAATTAGTAGTGAGTATGTCAGCGATGATTCAATTTTAAGAGAATTTATTGGTTAAGTGAAGAAACATTCACATAGAAAGGAATATTATGATAAAAGTAGCAATTAATGGTTTTGGAAGAATCGGGCGTCTTGCCTTTCGTGAAATGATTACCGGAGTTGACTTTGATATCGTTGCCATCAATGATTTAACAAGTGCAGAAGATTTAGCTTATTTATTAAAATATGATACCAATCATCGTTCATTTCATGAAGATTTAATTTCCTATGAAGGAAATAACTTAGTAATTAATCAAAAGAAAATCATTCCCGTATATCAAGAAACAGATCCAGAAAACTTACCATGGAAAGATTTAGATGTTGATTTAGTATTAGAATGTACGGGCCATTTCACAGAAGAAGAAAAAGCAAGAAAACATCTTCAAGCAGGAGCTAAAAAAGTATTAATTTCTGCTCCCGGAAAAGGAGAAATGAAAACCATCGTATACAACGTAAATGATGATATCTTAGATGGTACAGAACAAATCGTTTCTGCAGCTAGTTGCACTACCAATTGCCTAGCACCAGTTTTAAAAGTAATAGAAGATCACTTTGGGATTGCCAAAGGATTTATGAGTACAATTCATGCCTACACAAATGATCAAGCAACCCTAGATATCGCTCATAAAAAAGGATATAAAGCAAGAAGAGGAAGAACTTGTGCAATGAATATTGTTCCTGCAACAACCGGAGCTGCCACTGCCATTGGTAAAGTAATTCCAAGCTTAAACGGCAAATTGGATGGCATTGCCTATCGGGTACCGGTAAGTGATGGATCCATGATTGATGTAACCCTTGAATTAAAAAAAGAAGTTACCAAAGAAGAAATCAATAAAACATTAGAACAAAACCAAAATGAAACCTTAAAAGTTACTTATGATCCAATCGTATCCAGCGATATCATTGGAAAAAGAGTAGGAGCAACTGTCGATGCACTTTTAACAAATGTCATAAAAACTGAAAATGGCGAGCTAGTAAAAATTGTAGCGTGGTATGATAATGAACTCGGATATACCGCACAAATGATGCGAACTGCAAAAAGAATGTTTGAAAAATAAATATTCTTTTTCTTTTGCTTATCTAAGGAAAGTTGGTTATAATAAATAAGAGATGATAATATGAAGCAAACACTACAAAATATGGATGTCAAAAATAAACGTGTAATCGTTCGCGTTGACTATAACGTTCCCATTCAAAATGGCAAGATATTAGATGATTCAAAAATTAAAGAAACGCTTGAAACCATTGATTACTTAATTTCTGAAAACTGTAAAATCATTTTGCTAAGTCATTTAGGGAAAGTAAAAACAGAAAGTGATAAACAAATTTATTCGCTCGAACCAATTGCCAAAGCTTTAAAAAATATGGTAAATACAGAAGTATATTTTAGTAAAGAAAATATGAGTCCGGATTTAATCTCTCGTGTTCAAGAACTAAAAAACGGTGAAATTTTAATGCTAGAAAATACCCGCTTTCAAGATGTTCCTAGTCATCTAGAAAGTGATTGTGACGCACAACTAGCTGGCTTTTGGGCAAGTCTTGCAGATGTCTTTGTAAATGATGCTTTTGCATCCTCTCATCGCCGTCATGCATCAACATATGGCATTGCCAAATATTTGCCAAGTTGTATTGGTTTTCTCATGCAAAAAGAATTATATAGTTTAGATAAATTAATAAAAAACCCAGAGCGACCATTCGTTGTTGTTATGGGGGGAGCAAAAATCGAAGATAAAATTGCTCTTATGGAAAAATTAATTGACAAATGTGACTACCTTTTATGTGGTGGAGGAATTGCTAACACTTGCTTAAAAGCGCTTCATTTTAACGTTGGAGTAAGTTTGTGTACCAATGATCAAACAACCATAAAACGAATTAGTGATTTAATGCTAAACAATAAAGAAAAATTCATGCTACCGTTAGATGCCATCGTGGGAAGCAGTTATGATGAAAATTATGTAAAATACAAATTAATTGATAAAATTGATGATAACGATTGTATTTTGGATGTAGGAGTAAAAACACTTGAAAAATATAGTAAGGCCATAGGACTTGCCAAAACTATTTTTGTAAATGGAACCCTCGGTCAATATGAAAATCAAAAATTTGCCAATGGTACCAAAGAATTCTTCCGGATGTTAAGCCAAAGTAGTGCGATGGTGGTAACAGGTGGAGGAGATACCACAAGCGCTGTAAAAAAACTAGGATATGAAAATAAATTTACTTATACATCGAGTGGAGGAGGAGCAACCCTAGATTACTTGGGAACAGGATCCTTAATCGCTTTAGAACCCATTCAGGAGGAAACAACCATTGAAACTCTTGATTTGTAATTGGAAAGAAAATAAAACCCTGAAAGAAGCACTCGCCTTTAAAAAGAAAATTGAAAGTGCTTCTTTTAATGTGAAACTCGTCATTTGTCCGTCTTATCCCCTTCTTCCAATTATGCATTCTCAAAAATATGCGATTGCTTCTCAAGATGTAAGTAGATTTAAAGAAGGAAACTACACCGGAGAAGTGAGCGCCAAACTACTAAAAAGTATCGATACCAAATACGTAATCATCGGTCATTATGAAAGAGAATTTTATTTTCTAGAAAACGAAAAAATTGTTAAACAAAAAATTGTCAATGCTTTAGATGAAAACTTAAAAGTAATCTTACCTATTGGTGAAACGAGATTGGAATATCAACTAGCTAAAACCAAAGAAGTACTAGAAAATAAACTAAAGTATTATCTACTAGATATTCCAAAAGAAAAAAGACGAAATATTGCCATTGCTTACGAACCCGTATGGAAAGTAGGAACGGAAAGTTCATTAGCAAAAAAAGAAATCATGGAAATCATTTTATTTATCAAAACTTGGCTTTATGAGCATGAATACCCAAATAATCCAGTCTTATATGGAGGAGGATTAAATATTCAAGACATAAAAAATTTGCAAGAAATTGATGGATTTTTACTCGGTTCTTTGTCGCAAAATGTCGAAAATGTGCTTGAAATCATGAAAATTTGTTAGAAATCGACAAACATTTACAGAACTTGACGCACTTTGTCAAAATATTCTCTAGCCTTTTTAATCAAACCCATTATATAATTGATTTGCGTGCAGTAAATAAGAGATATAAGGAGATTAAAATGAAAACAAATGTAAATATTCTGATGATTGATGACAGTCAAGAACTCATTAATCAAGTAAAGGAATACTTCAAAGGACACGCAGTACTAAACATGAAATATGATGCAACCGATGGAATGAATGCAATGAGAATCATCAAAGAAAGAGAAAAAGATATTGATTTGATTCTAATGGATGTTTTAATACCAGAAAAAGATGGCATTGAAATACTATCCGAAATGCAGGAGTTAAACATCAAAAAGAAAGTAATCATTGTATCAAGTTATAAAAAGGAATATACAGTAAAAATGGCAAGCAAATTTGATGTCGATTATTACATGTTAAAACCTTTTAGTTTAGAGTCACTAGAAAAACGCATTTTAGAAGTCGCAACTGGAGAAATCCCAGAAAGCGAAATAGATCAACAAGAAAATCAAAATGTTCAAATGGCAATTAGTAAATTATTGCATTCACTTGGAGTACCAAGTCATATTAAAGGCTATCAATATATTAGAGAGAGCATTTATATGATGTATACTTCAAAAGAAATGCTAGGTGGAATAACCAAAGAAATTTATCCAGAAATTGCCATCCGTTTTGATACCACCGCATCGAGAGTAGAAAGAGCGATTCGCCACGCAATTGAAGTAAGTTGGTCAAGAGGAGATTACGAACTAATGGAAGAGATTTTTGGTCATAGTGTAGATTATGATCGTGCGAAACCAACCAATTCCGAATTCATAGCAACCCTTGCAGATCGCTTAAAATTAGATAATACCCTCGTTTTATCCTAAGAAAGAGTGAATCTTTCTTTTTTCTTGGGAATAAATTGTGATAAAATAAAAAAAGGTGAAACACATGAAAAAAATGTTAACAATCATCCTAGATGGCTTTGGAATGCGAGAAGAAGAAAGTGGAAACGCAATCAAATTAGCGAAACCAGAAAACTTTAATAACCTATGGAAAAAATATCCACATAGTTTGCTTTATGCATCCGAAGAATACGTTGGTTTAGAAAAAGGTCAATTTGGAAATAGTGAAGTAGGACATTTAACCATTGGAGCAGGAAGAAAAGTAAAACAACCAATTGATCAGATGAAAGATTTTATTATCGATGAAATGGCAAACAATGAAACCTATAAAGATTTAGTAAAAAAAGCCATTGAAGAAAAAAGAAAAGTACATATTATGGGCCTTTTTAGTAACGGAAAAGTTCATTCAGATATCGCTCAAATTATCGCAACGTATCATCTTTTAGTAAATAGTGGCGTAAAAGAAATATACTTTCATATTATTACCGATGGAAGAGATACCAAAACCATGGTTGCCTACGAATTTATTCATAAAATTGAACGGGAAATTGAAAGAACCAAAATTGGAAAAATTGCTACAATTTGTGGAAGATACTATGCCATGGACCGAGATCATAAATGGGATCGCACGAAAAAATATTATGATTTAGTAACCAGAGGCATTGGGATTTCATCGATTAATATTCAAAATACCATTGAAGCACTCTATGAACGAAAAATCACCGATGAATTTCTAGAACCCATCTTAATTACTCCAAGTGGAGTGATTCGTTCGGATGATATTTTAATTTGGATGAACTTTCGAACCGATCGCGCAAGACAAATTTTAAGTCCATTCGTAAATCAAAACTTTGAAGAATTTCCAAGTATGTCCGTTCATCCTTTGGTATATAGCTTTGTCCCAATTGATAAAAATGTCAAAACCATTCATTTTTTAAGTGACAATTATGTTGAAAATCCATTGGGAATTTATTTATCAAATTTAGGCTTTACCCAAGCAAGAGTTGCAGAAACTGAAAAATATGCCCATGTAACGTATTTCTTTGATGGTGAATATAATGGACCCATTGAAGGAGTAAGTAAATATTTAATTCCTTCTCCGCAAGTGGCTACTTACGATTTAAAACCAGAAATGAGTGCCATTGATGTAACCAAAAAAGTCATTGATTGCATGGAAAAAGATATTGACTTTATCTTAGTAAACTATGCGAACCCAGATATGGTAGGACATACAGGAAACTTAGAAGCAACCATACGAGCTGTCATGACTGCGGATTTATGCTTAGGAAAACTAGTGGAAAAAGCCGAAGAAAACTTTTATCATGTAGTCATCCTCGCCGATCATGGAAATGCCGATATAATGGTGAACGAAAAAGGTGAACCCGTAACAACTCATACCCTTTCCCAAGTACCATTTATTATTACAGATGAAAAAATTAAACTAAAAAAAGAGGGCGACTTAACCATGGTGGCTCCAACCATATTAGAATATATGGATATTGCTGTTCCAAAAGAAATGAAAGAAACCGAAAGTTTACTGATAAAATAATTTCGGTTTTTTCACGTTTTAAAGTAGAAGAGCGAAAATCACGAGAATATGATATAGTAATAATAGAAAAAAGAAAAACCAAGTAGGTGACAAGAATGATTTTATATCAAGAAAAAAAAGTAAATATCGCCGAATATGGAGAAAAAAATAAAGAGGCCATTGTCTTTTTACATGGATGGGGGCAAAACATTGAAATGATGGAACCCATTGCCAAGCCATTCTATGAAAATTATCATGTAATCATCTTTGATTTACCAGGATTTGGTTTATCAGAAGAACCCGCTCATGCTTGGACACTTCTAGAATACGTAGAGATGATTCATAGTATTTTAAAGGAAAAAAAGATTGACGAACCCACATTAGTAGGTCACTCTTTTGGGGGAAAAATTAGTTTGTTATATGCCTCTAAATACCCTACTAAAAACTTAGTCTTACTAGCAAGTCCATTTAAAGTAAAAATAAAAAAACAGCCATTAAAAGTCAAGATCATGAAATTCTGCCGGAATACACCAGGACTTAAGCACTTTGCGGAGGTCATGAAAAATAAAATTGGTTCCACCGATTACAAAAATGCCAGTCCCATCATGCGTGAAGTTTTGGTAAAACATGTGAATACTGACTTAAGTGAAGAAGCCAAAAAAATAAAATGTCCCACTATTCTAATTTGGGGAAGTCACGATGAAGCTGTACCCATGAAAGATGCTTATGAACTAGAAAAATTGATTCCCAATAGTGCAGTAATT
>CANQXM010000054.1 GCA_947627835.1 uncultured Bacilli bacterium
TATATTTCCTTTAAAATAAAGTAAATCAATAGTTTTATCTTTTGGTGTCATTATGCCTGTGAAAGACAAGAATCAGGTCTTGCTCCATGCCAATGTTTCACATTAGCAGGTATTACAACAATATCACCAGGTTTTAATTTTCTTATTGGTTGATTCCATTCTTGATAGTATCCATATCCAGCTATGCAAATTAGAACTTGTCCTCCACCTGATTTAGCTTTATGTATATGCCAATTATTTCTACATCCTGGCTCAAATGTTACATTTGCAAAACTGATTCCATTTTCTGTTTTTGCTAATTGTTTTAGATAACTATTTCCTGTAAAATACTTTGCATACGCATCATTTGGTTGTCCTAATCCAAAGACATTTAATTTATCAAATTCTTCCTTATTCATTTTTATTATCACTTCCATATACTTCTTCAATTAAAGGAAAGGTACTCCATGCTTTCGGCCATCCACAATAAAATGCTAGTTGTGTTACGGTTTCAATGACTTCCTCTTTGGTAAGTCCATGTTCTTTTCCCATTGCCAAATGGCTTTTTAATTGTGGATATAATCCCATTGCAAATAAGGCGGATATTGTTATTAAACTTCTGTCCCTAGAGGACAATTTATCTTCCCTGCTCCATACTTCCCCAAATAACACATCATCATTTAATTCTGCAAATAAAGGGGCAATATTTCCTAATTTTTCTCTTCCTGCTGTTTGTTTTTTCATTATTTATTCTCCTTTTCTATTTGTTACACTATCCAACCGGTGATTTCACTATCTGATACATTGCTTGAAAGTCTTTTCGCACTTATAAAGTTAAGATTACTATATGTATTTTTTAACGTATTAAAACTATTATTTACACTGGAACCTCCTGATGTTGCAAATACATAGATTTTTTTATTTTCAAGATTATTTTCTTCAATAAAGGTATTTACAATTGTTGGTGCTAAATCCCACCATACAGGGAATCCAATTAAAACCGTATCATAATCACTTAAATTAGAAACTTTATTTTTTACTTCTGGTCTTGATGATGGATTCTTCATTTCAACGGATGATCTACTATTTGCATTATTCCAATCTAAATCCTCACTTGTATATTTATTTACAGGTTCAATTTCAAACACATCACCACCTGTAATATTCGCAATTTTACTTGCTACTTCTTTTGTCACTCCACTAGCTGAAAAGAAACTTACCAAAATTTTACTCATAAAATCATTCCTTCCTTTTTTATTCAAATTTTAGTATCCTTTTTGTTTTACTCTTTTATTTTAATTCCTAAAATAGTAGATAAATCAACTGCTTGATAACTTGATACAATCAGTCCTCTTAAATCTTCTATTTTAACCATGATTCCAGAAATATCACAGGTACTCCAATCTACTTTATCTAGTTTTGTTTCTCGAAAGTCGGCTTTTATCAATTTACAATTATTAAAAATGATCTTATTTATTTTTTTTAAATGAATCCAATTGCTTTCACTCATATCACAATCACTAAAATTCACTTTATTTAAAATACTTTCTGATAAATTGCTATATCTTAGGGAACATTCTTTAAAAGAAACATTTTCTAAATGGGACTTTAACATGTTGGTTCCAATAAATTTGGAATTCTTGTATTCATTATTTTTACTTATAAATTTAGAATAGGTTGAATTGGAGAAATCACAATTGACAAATTGGCATTCTTCAAAATAAATATTGGATAAATCACATTTCGAAAAATCTACATTTTTAAATTTGCACTCTATATAATCGTTATCGGATTCTTCAAAAATTATTTTTTCAAAAGTTTTATTTTTCCATTTCATGAATCATTTTCCATTTCTTCTTTTGAATTATTATTTATTTATGGTTTTTTATTTCCTATCGATATATGATCTTTGTTCTTTTTTATTGTACCATAAAAAAAGCAAACCTTCTATCCTCCAGTTTGCTAATATTTATTTTTATTTGACTTTTTGTAAATCATATATTACATCAACGGCATCACATACATTTTGGGAATGCGTTACGATAATCACACATTTATTTTCTTCATGCGCTAATTTTTTAAAAATTTCTAAAATTTCACTTTCTGTTTGTTTATCCAAATTTCCGGTTGGTTCATCAGCAATGATCATTTTAGGGTTATAAGACAAGCTTCTGGCAATGGCAACTCGTTGTTGCTCTCCTCCTGATAATCTTAATACTTTGCGATCGGCATAAGTTTCTTTTAATCCTACTTTTTTCATTAGTTCAATGGCTTTTTCTTTTTTATTTTTGACTTTTAAACCATTTACATCCATCGAAAGAATAATGTTTTCACTGGTCGTCATAAAAGGGAGAAGATTATAACTTTGAAAAACGATACCAATATCACTATTTCGATATTTATCTAAGTTCATCTCTTTTAGACTTTTTCCAGCAAAGAGAATTTCACCTTCTGTACATCTTTCAAGTCCACTTATTAAAGATAATAGCGTAGTTTTTCCGGTACCACTTCGACCTCTTATTGCATATATTTTTCCACTTTCAAAATCAAAGTTAACATTTTTTAGGGCATAATCATTTTCTTCGGCATCACTATATCTATAACTGGCATTTTTAATACTTAAAAGAATTTTCTTTGAAGAAATTGTTTTTTCTTTTGAAACATCGTTACTTTTTTTCTTATTTGCCATTTTTAAGACCTCTCTTTCAATATGGTGAGTGGTGAAAATCTTTGGATACTAACCATGGAAGCAATCGAACTTACTAATACGAGTGTTAGTCCAATCGCAAGTAGTTCTAATAAAACTTTCATATCTACTACGGCGTCGATTGAATCGTAAGCTTCTACCACAGGCATTCCTTTTCCATGCATTTCTCCTCGATTTTCCCGATTCAGCATATTGCCATTCATATTTGTTCCACCAAAGTTTTTTCCTATTTCTTCGGTTCTTTCATTACTACTATTGATTTCACTTTCTAGTAAAGAGTTGCTTACACTTTTTGAACTTACTGCACCTATACCAGCTCCCAGTATCAGAGCAACCACCGCTACAATAACCAGTTCAGATACAAACTGCATGGTTAATTTTAATTTACTAATTCCAATTGTTCTTAACACACCTATTTCGTATTTTCTTTCCCGAATATTAATCATATTGATGACAAATAAGACGATTCCACCAATAATCAAGGTAAGAGTTAAAAAGGTTGTTGCAAATGAGTTAATGTTTTGAATACTTGAAACTCCACTTAATGCTAATTCTTCGTTGGTTTGTAGTACAAAGTTTTCATCTAATCCTTTTTCATAAAATTCCGTTTGTAGTTTTTCGACATGATCATAAGAGTCGATAATAAAAGTTGGATAAATGGTTGCTTTTACATTTTCATTACTTTCGGTAATGTTTGTAACTGCCTTTGCATTTGTTACCAGCGTATTTGCTGAATTTGAAAACATAGACATTGGTTCTTCGGTTCCTTCTTCGTTTTCTTTAAAAATACCAATAATTTCAAATTCATATGTATTTCCATCTTCACTCTCTAATTTTATTTTATCATTTAGTTTTAAATTATTATAACTTGCTAGTTCCTCATTGATAAATACATAGTTTCCATCAAAAGCAATCGTCCAAGCATCCTCTCTTATTTCATTCATGGTATAAGTACCACTTATAAATTCACTCATGGCATCTAATGAACTATACCCTGTTAACGTAAAATCTGTTGATGATGCATTATTTTCTTTGCCACGTCCAAATCCATTGGGTATATTATTTGATTCAATTTCGGCTTTTTCAATATTGTTTCCATTAAGTCCAATGCTATACGTATAGTAATAGTTTTCAATATACTCACTATCTGCAAATGATAGAACATCATCTATGGTATAGCTCGCAATATTATCAAATTTTTCTCTGGCATTTTCTCTTCCTTCGGCACCGGAAGGATCAAAACCTTTCATCATATTTGCTCTATCAAAGCTAATGGTTACTTCTTTGTCATAAGCACTTTTATAGGAATCAATTAAGTAACCGGCTGTATTTTTAATTGCTAAGGTTATAGTACAAGCACAAGCAATTATAAAAATAATGATTCCTATTAAGATATTTCTTCCTTTATTTCTTTTAATTGAAATCCATGCATTTTTTAGTATAAACATATTTTTCCTCCCTTAAAAACAAATTTATTCTATGATGGAAAGATTAAAGAAATATTAAAAAACATTAACTTTTTTTCGTTAATGTTCATTTGTTTTAAATTTTACTTCCAATGTCGTAAAGCCATCTTTTGAATAAGCACGAATCGTTCCATTATGGGATGCTACAATATTTTTGGCAATGGCAAGTCCTAAACCATATCTTCCACTTTTGCGATTATGACTTTTGTCATTTCGATAAAATCTTTCAAAAATCTTGTCACATTCATCTGGTGGTATGGGATCTCCCTTATTTATTACTTCCAATTTGATTTCTGATTTATCGCTTATTAAGTTAATCTTTATTTTACTATTTTCTTCTCCATGATTTATTGCGTTATCAATTAAAATCGATGCTAATTCATCGATGCTTTCTTTATGGCAAAGAAAGTTTATTTTTTCAGCAATATTGGTGTCAATAGTAATCTTTTTTTCATATGCTAAGCTTTCAAAAGTTAAGGCTCTTTTTTCTATAATCATTGAAATATCATTTTGACTAAAGTTTTCTTTTTTTAAATATTCTGTTTTGGATAAATCTAGTAATCTTGTTATCAAATTACTCATTTTATCCGATTCACTTTTTAGGTTATTAATCCATTTTTCGTTCTTTTTATTGACATCTAAGCAATCAATGCTTGCCATCATCACTGCAAGTGGTGTTTTTAGTTCATGAGAAGCATTGGCAACAAATTCTTTTTCTCTATTAAAACTTTCTAAAACTGGTTTGGTAATCCATTTTGTAATTCTTTTAGAAATGATATAAATTACGATTTCACCGATACCAACCAAAAGAAAAGAGATTAGTAAGTTTGTGAGTAACAAAGTCTTTGTATTTGAAGTATTGACAATTGTTAGCGATTTTCCCTCTTCATAGTTGTAAGCATTTTTATTCCAAAATAAACAGCCAATTTTTATTTTGCTTTTGTTATTCTTGGCAATGATCTTTTTTGCTTTTTCTATCATCTCATCACTGATGGTGTTATCGCTATGACTTATTTTATCAACAATATCATTCTGATCATTTAAAATAAACGTATAAACTTCATAATCCATTACTTTTCTATTGTGAAGTTCATCATTGATAGGTTTCATTTCTTTATCAAAAGGTTCTGGTCTTTGATTTGTTAAATTTCTCATTCTTGTTAAATTATTTAGTATTCCTGTATATTCTTGATGATACGTTTGAATGTTAAAGAAGGCAGCGAAAAAAATGGCAAATAAAGAGATGATGATAAATATTGTAAAAAATGTTTTCTTCTTTAAAGTTTCCATATTTCTTTATTCCTCCATTTTATAACCTAAATTCCGAACGGCTTTAATCGTCACTTTGGAACCAATAATCCTTATTTTCTTTCTTAAAAAAGATAGGTATGCTTCTAAATTGTTGGATTCATAATCTGTATCGATTCCCCAAACTTTATCATAGATTTGTTCTTTTGATATAATTTGCTTTTTATTATTCATGAAATATTCCAGTAATAAAAATTCTCGATAAGGAATACTGATGGATTCATTCGTGTTTTTACAAGTTAACAAAGAGGTGCGAAGATTCAAGGATAAATCGCTATATTCTAACGTATCTTTTTGTTTTGGACTACCCGTACTTCTTAATTGTACATTTACTCGAGCCATTAATTCTTCAATATGAAAAGGCTTTGTGACATAATCATCGGCTCCGATATCAAATCCTTTTAGTTTATCTTCTAGTTCAGATTTGGCAGTCAGTAGGATTACTTTCGCACTTAGATCTTGTTCTTTGATCTTTTTTAGAATTTCAAATCCATTCATTTTTGGTAACATGATATCTAAAATGATTAAATCATATATATTTGAGAGGGCATTATATAATCCATCTTCTCCATTAAAACTTGTATCTACTTCATACTTTAAAGTTCGTAATTTGGTGGCGATTACATCTGCTAGGGTTTCTTCATCTTCCACAACTAAAATTCTCATCTTATCACTTCCGTTTTTTCGGTATATCTATTATGGCTTTTATCTTTGACCGTAGGCATTATTTCCAAATGAATTTATTATTCCATTTATTTTAAAAGTATCTTCATTATTTATAACTACTTTTTCCCCTTTTACATAATTACTATTTTGATAAATTCCATTTTCAAGCGTTCCCAGATTGGATCCTCCTGTATATAGTTCATATTCTCCGTTTTCTAATGTTTTCGTACTGATGATGATGGTTTTAAAACTTTTTGGAGCTTCAAAGCTAATGATTGCTTTTTCTTCCTTCATTAAGGTAACCAAAGTATTTTGGGTAATGGAAGTATTTAGTGTAAAAGTCATGATTTTTTGACTTGATGATTCTTTTGGTGTTTCTAACATATCGCTTCCTAAAGCAACAACCGTTCCTCCATTGATTACATAACCTTGATCTGTATCAATTCCAGCATTACCTCCCGTATCACTACCCATTACAAAGATGGTTCCACCATTTATGATCGCATCTTTATTGGAGTCAATACCATCACCAGAGGCATTTATATAAAATGTACCATTATTAATTGTGATTGTTGCGCCATCTCCTCCAGCATTTAGTCCGTCATCATTGGAAGTTATCAGATAGGTTCCACCATTAAAGGTCATATTCATTGCTTCTGTGGCAATGCCTTCTCCTTCCTTTTGATTTCCATTCACAATTAATTTTCCTGTTCCATCAAATACTAATTCGGTTTCACTATAGATACAACCATCATATTTTGAATTGCCACCATCTGTTAGGGTATTGGTTGTTCCTTCCTTTAATGTTATGGTGATCTTCTTTGCTTTTAAACCAATAATTGCAGCGGTGTTTTCATTTGTGATACTCACTCCATCTAAAACGATTTTTACATCTTCTCCTTCCGCATCTACAATAATTGAATTTGAAAAATTACCTTGAAACGTATATGTTCCGGAAGAAGTAATGGTAACATCTGTTTTTTGATTTGCTAAATTTATTATGTCAGAATTTATAGGATTGCTTTCATCTAGTACCACTTCTTCCTTATCGTCTGATTCTTCCTTTATCATTTGGTTATTATTTAAAATTTTTTGATTTGTTACCCATGTTATTCCTATCGTCATATATGAAATCAAAATGATATTGCTTAAAATATAAATGGTTAGTTTGTCTTTGTTTTTGTAAAAGTCTTTCTTATTTATACTCATTACTACATACATCAATGACAAAGAAAATAAGGAACTAAAGATGCCAATTATCATTTTATGATTGGTTGTTAACTGATTTTGATTTTCATTTGTTGGGGCATTATTTGGATTATCGGAAGGCTTCATCCCCATTTCATCATCCGGTTTCATATCCGGTGGCGTCATCGTATTATCCGGATTCATGTTTGGTTGGGCCATTTCATTATTTGCATTCATATCCGGTGGCGTCATGTCGTTAGTTTGTTTTGCTTCCATTTCTTCCAAAGCATGATTCGTTTTTAATTCTTCTTTTGCAGAAGTTATTGTAAAAATTATTCCAATTAAAGAAACCAACATTATCAAAAATAAAATTATTTTTTTCAAGTTTTCTTTCATATTTAACTAACATTCCTTTCTATCGTCCTTTCAGTCCTCTGAAAGGCACAAATTGAATTGAAAAAATTTTA
>CANQXM010000055.1 GCA_947627835.1 uncultured Bacilli bacterium
ACTTTTTAGTTTATAACACTAATATTATCACATTTTACTCATTATTTCTAGGAGTTTAAAATTATTTACAATAAAATCATGAAAATTAAGCTAAAAAAAGAAACTGTATTGCTACAATTTCTTAATCATTTTTCACTATTTCACAACAATATTGACAATCTTATTTGGAATAACAATCGTTTTCACAATGCTCTTCCCCTCTAAGAATTTTTGAATTTTCTCCTGGTTCATAGCCTTCTCTAAAATAGAATCTTCCGCTTCATCACTCGAAATCGTAATCTCTCCACGTAACTTACCATTAATTTGCACTCCAATGGTTTTCTCAGCATCTTTCGTTTTTTCTTCATCATAAACCGGCCAGGTTGATTCACAAATCGGTGCATAACCAAGACTTTCATTTAACTCTTCAGTAATATGAGGAGCAATTGGATTTAATAAAGTAAGAAGAACATGATAATCCGCTTTCGTAATTTTTTCTTGTTCATCATAAGCATTGACTAAAATCATTAATGCAGAAACGACGGTATTATAAGCAAGATTTAACAAATCATTTTGAACTTTTTGAATCGTTTTATGAATCATGTTTTCAAGAGAAGATGAATAAGCATCGCCATCCACAACCTTTTCTTTCAAACGAATGACTTTTTCAATAAAGCGCTTGCATCCCTTTAAAGAATCAGTACTCCAAGGAGCATCTTGTTGATAATCACCCATAAACATCTCATAAACCCGAAGAACATCAGCACCATATTCCTTGACAACATCATCCGGATTAATGACATTTCCTTTGCTCTTACTCATTTTTTCATTATTGGCTCCAAGTACCATTCCATGACTAACTCGAGTCCAAATCATTTCCTTTTCTGGTACAAGTCCAATGTTATACAAAAATTGTACCCAGAATCTTGCATACAACAAATGTCTTGCCGTATGTTCCATTCCACCATTGTACCAATCGACTCTTTTCCAATACTTCATTGCATCTTGACTTGCAAATTCTTTCGTATTATGCGGATCCATGAATCGTAAGAAATACCAACTAGATCCAGCCCAGTTTGGCATGGTATCCGTTTCTCTTTTGGCAGATCCTCCACACTTTGGACAAGTAGTATTTACCCAATCGGTAATCTTCGCAAGTGGACTCTCTCCAGTATCCGTTGGTTCATATTCAGCTACATCTGGAAGCAAAAGTGGTAAATCCTTTTCATCCATTGGTACCCATCCACACTTTTCACAGAAAATCATTGGAATGGGTTCCCCCCAGAAACGTTGTCTTGAGAAAATCCAATCGCGCATTTTATAATTATTAACCCGTCTTGCAATTCCCTCATTTACTAACTTATCTGTAATCTTTTCCTTCGCTTCTTCTACGGTAAGTCCACTAAATTCCTCAGAATTTATCAACACGGAGCCATTTCCTAAATAATCATGTTTTTCATAAGCGTGATCCGTAATAGTCAAATCTTTTACTTGATTCGTAATAACTTGTACCATATCCAAATGATGTTCTTTTGCATACTCAAAATCTCGTTCATCATGACTTGGTACCGCCATAACAGCTCCGGTTCCATAATCTCCTAAAACAAAATCTCCTAAGAAAATCGGTACCTTTTTCCCATTTATCGGATTGATTGCTTGAATTCCTTTCACTTCACAACCAGACTTTCCCTTATTAAGTTCCGTCCGGTCCATGGCTGATTTTAGTTTCGTCTCTTCAATGTAAGCAAGAACCTCTTCTTTATTTTCAACTCGAGGCATTAACTCTTGAATCAATTTACCATCTGGAGCAATAACAAAGAACGTTATTCCATACACCGTTTCAATACAAGTTGTAAAGACAGAGAACTTACCTCCCCCATCAATTTCTACATCAAGTTCTACACCAGTCGACTTACCAATCCAATTAATTTGTCCAAGTTTTACTTTTTCAGCAAAATTTGTATGTTTTAATCCCTCTAACAAATCCTCAGCGTAACTAGCCATTTTAAGCATCCATTGTGATTTCTCTTTCTGCGTAACTTGCGCTCCACAACGTTCGCAAACGCCACCAGCTGCATCTTCATTCGATAATACCGTTTTACAATTTGGACACCAATTCACTGGAATCGTAGCTTTATAAGCCATCCCATGTTTATAAAATTGTAAGAATTGCCACTGGGTCCACTTATAATATTCTGGATCTGTAGTTGAAAACTCTCTGCTCCAATCAAAGGAAAAACCTAAGCTTTTCATCTGTCCTTTAAAAGTTTTAATATTTTCTCGTACAGCATCTTTTGGATGAATGTGGTTTTTAATTGCATATTGTTCTGCCGGTGCCCCAAAAGCATCCCATCCCATTGGATAAAGAACATTATATCCTTGTAACCGTTTCATTCTTGCTACTGCATCCTGTGCCGTATAACTCCGAACGTGTCCAACATGAAGACCTGCTCCACTTGGATAAGGAAATTCCACCAAAATATAAAAAGGTGGTTTTGCATCTCCTGTTACTGCCTTAAAAGTTTCATGTTCATCCCAATACTTTTGCCATTTTTGTTCAATATCATGATAATTCATTTTTCCATCTTCTTTCTACTTCGATATTTCTTTGCTAAATGTCTTCCATAAATCTCATACAGTGCATAAATAAGAGCAAACACTAGCACGAATCCAATCATCAATTGCCAAATCATCTCTAAAGGAAGCATCATGACAAACGTTGCTGTAAAAGAAATGATAAAAGCATTCATAAGACTAATGGGGATAATCATCTTCCAATAATCAAGCTTCCTCGTATCCAAGGAAAACTTACGAATCAAATAACCAACTTCTCCGATACTACTATATTTTTTCTTTTTTAATTTATAACGTAACAAGAAGAAATAAACAATAAAAATTAAAATAAAGAAAATACTAAACCAAAAGAAATTAGCCAAAAAATCTTCCATACAATCATCCTTTCAAAAAGAAAAAGTAATCCATCCATAAGGACGAACTACTTCGTGGTACCACCTTAATTTCTAACTAATGTTAGCTCAAAAATTCGATAAGGAGAATGACCCCAACACATCCAAAAGCGAGTTCATATACTTTCTTTTGTTTATTTTCACCAACCATAAACTCTCTATAAAAAGTACGTATACTACTACTCTTTCTTCATCGCTTAAACTGATTATAGGAAATATCCCATCATTTTTCAAGCAAAAATTACATTTACTTATCTAATAACCAGTCAAATACATTTTGAATCTTAATACCATCTTCATTCGAAAAAGGGATTTCATCAGATGTTAATATTATTTTTTCATAATTATCTGAAATCTTTCTTAAGGATCTTAACTCTCTATCCATAATTGTAACATCATTCTCATCTTTTCCTTTTAAAGTATCAGCAACTTGTACATAAATTCTTCCTTCATTATTAAGAGCAACAAAATCGACTTCAAAATCGTCAACTTTACCTATAAATACATCATAACCACGTCGGATAAGTTCTAAATATACAACATTTTCAAGTACATGGCCATAATCGCCAATCTTACGTCCTAATACAAAATATCTTAACCCTAAATCAGACACATAATATTTTTCTCCCGTTTTTAAATACTGTTTTCCTTTAATATCATATCTAGAAGCTTTATATAGGAAATAAGATTCAGTAAACCCTTCTAGATATCTTTCAACAGTTCGAACATTAATATCTCTACCATCTTTTGTCATTGTATTAGCAATGTTATTAACTGATACTAAATTCCCTATATTATCCATTGCAAAACTAGCAACACTTTTTAACATACTTTCATCGGGAATCTTTTTTCGGGTCATTACATCTTTAATAATAATATCATTATAAATACTGCTTAAATATAAACTAACATCATCCTCTGAATCTAAAGTAGTTACAAATGGCAATGATCCAAAAGAAATATATCTTTTGTATAATTCTGCATTATTTAAATCTTTATAAACAGATTGATATTCTTTAAAAGATAAAGGCAACATTTTCACTTCAATATATCTTCCACTTAAAAGCGTTGCAAGTTCACTAGATAACAAATTAGCATTAGATCCGGTTATATATAAATCAACATTTTTCTTTATATATAAACTATCTACTGCCTTTTGAAATTCATCAATTTTTTGAACTTCATCTATAAATATATAATATTGTTTATCATTTTTTAATTGATTATCAATATAGTTATACAAAGACATATAATCTCTTATAAAGTTATATTTTAAATCTTCCAAATTAATACTAATAACTTGATCATCAGTTACTCCGCTATCAAACAAATAACTCTTATACATTTCTAATAATGTAGATTTTCCACATCCATATGTACCCGTTATAACTTTGATTAAATCTTTATCTTTGAATCTTTTTAACAAATCAAAATATTTATTCCGCTCTATCATATACATTCCTCATTAACTAATTACAATTATACTATGAATAGAAAAGAATACCAAAATAGTCAAATATAAAAATAACTATACTGAAATATATAGACACTTTTCTAAAGTAATAAAACATCATAAAAACTGACATTTTTTTATTAGATAAATCCCTTAATATTAATGATTTGTGAAAGTTTTTGTAGTATAATAATATTGAAAATAATTGAAGAAAGTGAGCAATTATAATGAATAATAAAAAACTAACAGAAAAAGAAATACAAGAAAAAATAAAGAAAGTTAATGGTGCCATGGCTCAAGAAGGCATGCCATTAACAAAAGAGTTAAAGCAAAAACTTTATAATTGCATCATTGGTAAATCATCAACAGAAATAGAACGCAAAAAAATCATAGAAAAATATAGAGGCATCTATGGATAACAAATATAAATATACTTATGAAAAAACTGCTAATTATTGCTATAAAAATACAGATGTTTTAATTAATAAATTAAATATTACTAACGATAAAGATTTATTTAATGCTGAAAGAGAACTCGTATCTTTAAGAACTTATGAATTAAATGAAAATCCAATAAAAGGTAATTTTGATTTTAAATATTTAAAAAACATTCACAAATATTTATTTCAAGATGTTTATAGATGGGCCGGAGATATAAGAAATTGCAATATTGCTAAACAAGATTTATTTTGTTTAACGGAACATATAGAATCATTTAGTAAAGAGATATTTGATAAATTAAAAAAAGAAAAATACTTTGTAGATTATGATAATGAAACAACACTAGATAAACTAGTGGAATTATTTGCAGATATTAATGCCTTACATCCCTTCCGTGAAGGTAATGGTAGAAGTCAACGAATATTTATAGAATCACTTGCTAAAATAAATGGAATATACTTGGATTTAACTAATATACCTAAAATGGACATGATCATTGCCAGCCACGATAGTATTAATGGTAATTAAAAAAAGTTAAAAGTCATGTTTAAAAATAATAGTAAAGTTTTAAACAAAAAAGAAAAATTAGAATATATACGTATTTATTGTTCTGATGAATTAAAAAAAACAGTTCAACAGGATGTTTAGAAAAAACCAAAAATCAAAGAAAATAAAAGGCTGAATTGCAAGTTTTTCTAAAAAACTTGTTTATTTTTCATAAATTTTTAGAGTAAATTATATTCAACTATATTTAAATATATATTCACTTTTTCTAAGGCGATAAAACAACACGAAAACTACGATCACCAGCAGCACCACCCTCAAAAAATCCGAATGAAAACACACCAGTACCAGCACCATAACTCCAAGGGCAACCACGAACGAACCAAGGAATCACAGGAACGACGAACCCAGCCTCGTCATCATACCATGAACTAACACGTCTAGTTTGCGTTCCATAAATTTTATTATTAAACGGACCCATTTCTCCCGTTGCATCACCTAAAATACGTCTTTCATAATTAGAACCTGTTGCACTATAATTGTAGATATCAAAATATTTATTTTCTGGATATGGCACACCACCATCCGCTCGAGTCCAAGCTGTTTTGGTACGATTAGCAGTATTACCATCATCATTTGGATATGTTAATATGCCGATGAAATTACTATTCCACGTACTATGTCTTCCGCTTACAAACATTCCCTGTTCATCCACCATAACACCCATCACATATTCCCATGATCCACCAGCCATGTCGTAGATTCCTGTGACATTTCCGGTAGTACTTGCAAATCCCAAAGTGCTTGCATCATTCCATGGACGTGTCACATCTGTACCAGTACCATACTCATTACAAGTAGCAGGGGTTGTTGTACAAGAAATATTCGTTCCTGTATAACCAGTAGATGGTACATGGACTCCGACATATCCAGTTACATAACTACTATTATTGTTAATGCGTACTTGTGAATTTTTTCCATATTGGCTTTGAGTTAAATATGCTACTGCTCCCCATTCGGTATTCTTCATCATATGAGAATCTAACTCTCGCTTATAGTGATAACTCGAATAAAACATATTTGCTACTCTTGCATTTCTCCATGAAGATACTCCTGGTTTAATTTGTAAATTATCTGGATCAATCATATCGGTAGCACCAGCAGTTTTTGAAGTTTCAAACTTTCCTACCCACATGCCTTTCTTTCCTTCAAAGCCATCTACAAATGCCGGATGTGTCATCCACTTTCCTACACTACATGTGCCATTATCACCGCTTTTGTTTGGGCTCTTACATTCACTACTTGTATCAGTAGTACTATTGGAATTAAATCTTATTTTTATTGTTTCTACTTTATTAGTTACGGTCCCAAGTCCTGTATAAGTATTTCCCATATCAAATATTTGATAATCAAATTTTGGTATCCATACAAAGTAACTTTCTATTTTGTCTTCAGATATTACATCGCCTGCTTTATACGTTTCATTTTCATCAACTAAAATAACTGCATTCGCCCATTGTTTATCTTGATAAGAATACCATGCATCTTTCTGACTGGCTTTCTTTACTATATTTTCTCCATTTTGATTTTCGATGGTTACTGGAATTAAATTCTCTGCAAGTACTGGATCGTTTCCATTTAATATAGAATCTGTATATTTAGTAACAAAGTTTACTTGGCATTTCGTTTTTGTTTTAGATAAATTTGTAACACTTATCTTCCACTTCTCATAATCCCAGGTTGCTGTTGCTCCTTTATCACATGTGATACTATCTACTGTTTTATTGCTACCTTTTTCTGGAAATGTTGTACTTGGTGTTCCATCAATCGTAAGGACTACTTTTACATCAAAATTATCCATATGACTTGGAACATTACCTTCTATCACATCATATTCCTTCTTTACTTCATACAAAGCATAACTTTGTATAATTACAATTACTGCCATAAGCAAAAATATAAAAATACAAATTAATTTTTTCAATTGTTTCTTTTTATTTGCTATTTTAAAAGGATTTAAATCCATATAAAAACCTCTATTCTTACTTCTAAGTTTAGAGGTTTAATTTTTATTTTTTTAGGTTTAGAGTACTCATTATTTCTAATAGGCTATACGGAAAGCACTACGCGAAAACCGACACCGCCACCTACTTGCCCACTGTCACCAATAAAAGCAAACAAACCGGCACCAGTACCATTATTCCAAGCGCTATTACGAACGAACCAAGGACCACGCCAGCCGACAAACCAAGCTTCATCATCATACCATGAACTAACCCGTCTATTTGCATCACCATATTTTTTATTTTCAAATGGTCCCATCTCACCTGTAGCATCACCTAAAATTCGACGTTCATAATTTGAATCGGTT
>CANQXM010000056.1 GCA_947627835.1 uncultured Bacilli bacterium
ACGGCAATGTTTCTCGCTCCCGGATGGTGCGAGTAATAAATTATTCCGGACGAAAATGTTGAAAACTCTGTTATTTTTAATAGAGTTTTCTTTTTGTTTATGTTACACTACTCCTCGGAAGTGATAACAATGAAAATTCAAACAGGATACATATACCATATAAAAGATGAATTTTTTGATATTGTTAATGACGAAACTTTAATGACAAATCATGAGCGTGGTAAAAAACGCCCAACCTATTTCACTATTAAAGATAAAGAAATCTTATGGTTTATTCCTCTAAGTAGCAAAGTCGAAAAATATAAAAAGATTATAAAAAACAAAATTAAAAAATATGGACGTTGTGATACAATTTTAATTCGAGAAATATTAGGTAAAGAATCAGTAATTCTTTTGCAAAATGCCTTCCCTACTTTAGAAAAATACATAGACCACATACATTTGCTAGAAAATGGAAAACCAGCTAAAGTAACCGAAACTTTAAAAAATGAAATATTGCAAAAATTCAAATACTTATTAAAATTAAAATCTAGAAACATTAATCTATTTTTTACAGATGTTGATAAAATTAAAAAACAAATGTTAGAAGAATTAACAGTTTCTAATAAATAATATCAAAATTCTACACAAATCATGGTATACTATTATTGAACTTGAAAAAGTATAGACAACATGAAAATGTTAGCCGCTTATTGATGGTGCGGGATATAAATGATTCAAATCGTAAATGTGAGTCGCTTACGGGTGGTGCGAGTTAAAAATAATCCCGATAGAAAATATAGAAAACTCGGTTATTTAAGAGTTTTCTTTTTTATTTTATCTCACAAGCGAATTGAACCAAATCAAAATTTATGCTAATATTTTAAAAGGTGATCAGTATGAAAAAAAAGTGGTTTATAATCGGAGCAATAGTCATTCTCCTTGTTGTTTGTATTGTAGGAGTCGTTCTCTATTTATCCACACCGAAAAAAAATAATATCATTGCCATTTCTGGAAGTGAACTTTTAACGAAACTTGAAAACAAAGAAACCTTCATTTTAGTAAGAACTCAAAATGGATGCAGTCATTGCAAAGAATACCTTCCTATTTTAAATAGAATTCTTGTAGAATACGACCTAACTGCATACGAACTAATTACCAATAATCTTGCAAAAGAAAGTGACGAAGTAAAAAATAAAATTGATACGCTCTTTAACATTAGTGGAACTCCAACTACCATATTTATTAATGATGGTGAAGAAACTACAACATTCAATCGCGTAATTGGTAGTAGATCTTATACAGAAATGAAAAAAACATTAAAAGATCGTGGATTTATAAAAGAATGAGGTCACTATGAACGAAAAAAATAGTATTAAAAAAGGAAATTACATTCTCCTTGGACTCTTACTAATTGTTTTATATCAAGGTCTTTTACCAGAACTATACTTTCTTCCATTTATGGATATATTAAAAGAAAATAGTCTTCTTGCAAACTTTATCTATATTGGTTATTACGTAATCATTTTAATTTTACTCATTCTTTTATTTCGCAAATCACTAAAAAAAGAATGGAATGACTTTAAAAAAAATAAAAAAGAATATATAAAAATTGCTTTTTCTTATTGGATAAAAGGTCTTATTATTATGATTCTTTCAAATCTACTCATTGTCACACTAGTAAACGGAATCGCTGGCAATGAAGAACAAAATCGTGAAATCATTCAAGCCTATCCCATCTATGCCATTACTTTAATGTGTATCATTGGACCTTTTATTGAAGAATTAATTTTTCGTAAATCTTTTAAAAAAGCATTTAAAAGTCGCATTGCCTTTGCAACCTTCACTTCTCTCATCTTTGCAAGTTTACACGTTTTAAATGGTATCGATATAAGTACATTAGAATCTTTATTAAGTAACTGGCAACAACTTTTATTTCTTCTTCCTTATGGAAGTCTTGCCTTCTTCTTTGCTCTTGCCTACTACGATACCGATAA
This sequence comes from uncultured Bacilli bacterium, assembly GCA_947627835.1. Taxonomy (GTDB): domain Bacteria; phylum Bacillota_I; class Bacilli_A; order RF39; family UBA660; genus MGBC162267. The sequence goes on from CANQXM010000056.1 coordinate 1,977, forward strand.
CATTTTTACATCAACCCTAACCCACACCATTCATAACACATTCTCCGTAATCATGATTCTAATCTTGATGGCATTAGGAGGATAACTCAAATGGAAGAAAACAAAAAAAATACAGAAGAAAAAGAAGTAGAAATAAAAGAAACCCCCAAGAAAAAATTTTCATTATTAAAAAAGATCTTAATCATCATTGCCATCATCATTTGTATTCTTTTCATTTACATGCGCTTTCTCATTCATAAGGTAATTTTAATAAATGAAATTGATATTATTGAGCCAAGTTTACCTTCTAACTTTAATGGCTTTAAAATTACTCAATTTTCAGATATTCACTTTGGAAGAACAACCAATGAACCAGAAGTTCAAAAAGTCGTAGAAAACATCAATAAAACCAATCCTGACATCGTAGTTTTCACTGGAGACCTATTTGATAATGCCATTACACTATCTGATAAAAACATTGATTTTCTAAAAAATACCCTATCTCAAATCAAAGCCAAATTTAAAAAATATGCAATTATCGGAGATAGTGATTACCTAGATTTAGAAAAATACAAAGAAATTATGACTGCTTGTGATTTTAAAATACTCGATTCAGAAAATGATTTAATCTTCTATAACGGAAATACTCCACTACTAATTGCTGGCATTTCTTCTCTTCAAAAAAATGAACCAGATTTAGAAAAAACTTGGAAAAATGACTTTCCAAATGTTGCTTATAAAATTTTAATCGCTCATGAACCAAGAATTATAAATAATTTAAATGGCTACAACCCAAATCTCATCATAGCAGGACATACTCTAGGAAACTTAATTAATATTCCAGGAGTTGAAAAAATATTTGAAAAACCATACACCGATGGATATAAAAAAGGTTACTATGAAACAAACGGAATTAAAATGGTTGTCTCTTCTGGAATTGGTACAGAAAATTTCAACTACCGAGCAATCAATACTCCATCCATTGAACTTTATCGATTCTATAATTACTAATATTCATAAAGACTCACACACTTGTGAGTTTTTATATTTATAAAACATAGCAATAGTAATTTTCCTAGTAATTTCCTAGTATTTTCCTAGTAAATTTCCTAATAAATTTCCTAATAAATTTCCTAATAAATTTCAACTTTCATAATGCCTCTAGAAAAAAACTAGAGGCATTTCATTATGTTTAACCATTAAGGCCAAACATAAAGCTACCGGCCATGCCGGTATGAATATAACAAAATGAGAATAATTGATCAACTAAAAAAGACTCCACATGGAGCCAGTTAATAATACGCCTTTACATGATTACATAAAATCCAATTAGGAAACTTCCTTACCAACTTTTTGAAAAAGATCTTGTTCTTCAGGGGTAATAAACAAATAACTTCCCGTTTTTTTAGCATCCACAATATAGATTCCATCCCGCTCTTCTACTTTCATAAAATTTTGAAAGTCATAGTTTCCTTCATCATCAACATCCCCAATTTGACTTTGATACATGCAAGAAGAATCTTTATTCTTACATTGATAAACACCAGAAACCGTATAATATTTAACATTTTCTTGATCTTTGTAATAACCTTCATAAACAACCTTTTGAACATCAAACAAAACAACTTCCTCGGGTTTTAAAAATCCACCACTTATCATCGCTGTTTGAAATAAAGAAAGTAATTCACTTTTAGTTAGTTCTTCATTTGCCAAAGTAGTTTCTTCATTTTTAGGACATTCTACATTGGGACACTCTTTTTCTTCACATTCCACACTAGGACAATTACATTCACATTTTTTTGGATTGCCAATCATATAACCAATATAAGTAAGACACCCTAACAATAAAATAGTCAAAACAACAATAATCTTTTTCAAAATAACCACCTTTTCTATAAAACATTTTAAAATAAAGCAAAAATGAAAACAAGAAAAATGGAAAATAAGAACATTAAAAAACAGCCGAAGCTGTTTTAAAAATGATACTACACACATTCTACATAAGTATCAGACAAACAACGAATGCAGCAAACACAAGATAAATCCATTGTAAAGAAAGAATTCGTAGCAATATATGGATTCAAACTTGTAGTATCTGGATTATCTTGTAAAACACGACAAGTACAGCAATTTCCATCTACTTTTTCCACACGGAAAACACTCGAACAAGTACCACTAGCAGCTACATCACAATTGGCAATGGTATCTTTGCTAATTGGCATACTCCAAGGAGTTCCACAACAACCGCATGTATAAAGCATAACAGGTCTTGTATTACAGATTAAACAATTTGCTCCACCACCTAAAACTGGACGATCACAAGAATCCAAGCAATTTTCTGGACAAGCATTTTGTTGCAATACTAAAATAACATTCAAAATTTCTGCAATGCAATTCGATCCATTATTGTTATTATCATTACACATATCATTCACCCTTTCATGTATTCTCATTATAATTTATGATACATTTTTAAATACGTGCGTCAGTTTTCACAAAGAAAAAGGATTCAAAAATCAGTAATTTTGCAAACAAATTCCGAATAGTTTTATTTTTTCAAAAATTATTGTATAATTTAAACAGGTGATAATTTATGAGTACTTGGTTTCAGTACGTTCTAATTATAATCGCATTAGTATTAATTTCTTTAGTCGTTGTCAAACTCATGCGCAAAGATTTCCACATTGAAGCAAATAAACTAATTGGTTATCTAGGTGGCAAAGAAAATATCATTAATGCCGAATGCAATATGTCACGATTTAAAGTCATTTTAAAAGATGTATCCATTGTAAATAAAGATGCAATAGAACGTTTAGGTGCCAAAGGAATTGTAGAAATTGATAATCAATTAAAAATCATATTCGGAAAAGATGCAAAACAATTAAAAAAATACATTGATGAAATTTTATAGAAGGTAAACTTCTATTTTTTTTCGATATCCAGAATTGATGTAATCGGAATCACACTTCCATCCATTGTTAAAAGAGATTGCTCAGTTCTTCCTACAACAGTAGTTTCAAAAGAACCATCTTTAGTAGTAATCACAACAACGCTTTTATAAACAAATGACCCAGATGAGAAAATATCTCGAATCTTTCGAACAATGTCTTTAGTAGAACTTCGACTCATCTCTTTTCTTTCTGTATAGTAAGTTTCTTGAACATTATGAAATTCTTTTTGAATTGGATTGGCATAAACACTTGGTAATTCTTTTTCCATATCTTCACCTCACTTGTATATTTTATGTTAAAAAGATGCTTTTGAGACATACTAGAAATATGAAAACAAAGAAGCTAGAACAAATCCTTTTCTTCCTTGCTCTACTCACCATTATGACTGTGAGTATTTTTATCATGATTCATGCCAAAGAAATAAACATCAAATATCAAAATCACTATATAAAACAAACCCTCTTCTTTCTCATATCAATAATTCTTTTCATTAGTAAAGACAAAATAAAAATAAATGTTCTTTTTGAATATAGTAACCACATTTACTTACTAAATGTCTTTCTTCTATTTTTAGTTTTAATCATGGGTAGTACAGTAAATGGTGCTAAAGCATGGTTTCATTTAGGATTTTTTAGTTTTCAACCTAGTGAACTTATGAAACTTTCACTATTATTATATCTTTGTCAAATGAAAAGAAATCAAGAATTGAACAATAAAAAAGAAGAAAGAAACTACATCATAAAAGTATTTTCAGCTTTTCTTCTTCCCTCCCTTTTAGTCTTCCTAGAACCGGATACGGGTGCCATTATTTTTTATTTTCTTATTATGATAAGCGTATTAATAAGTAGCAAAATATCTAAAAAATGGTTACTATTTTTTGGAATAGCAATCATAACTTTATTAATTAGTTTCTTCTATCTTTATTTCTTTCAAGAAGATATATTAATTTCTTTAATTGGAACTTCCTTTTTTTACCGAGTAGAAAGACTTCTCAATTTTCAAAAAGGCTTACAAATTGAAAATGCCCTCATTGCCATCGGCTCTGCTCCTTTTTTTAAATGGAACCTAACAGAAACGGGTATTTATATTCCCGAAGCCCCTACCGATTTTGCTTTCACATTAGTAACCAACGTCTTGGGGATTTTTGGACTTCTCTTAGTCTTACTTTCTTATACCATAATCACCGTTATCCTCATTAAAACGATTCCCAAACAAAAAAAGGAACCACTCTATTCCTTTCATATTAGTTTTTTAGTTATCTTTTTATTTAACACTTTTTATAACATTTTCATGAATATTGGTTGTGTCCCAATTATGGGAATTCCTCTACCATTTTTAAGCTATGGAGGATCCACAATCATGGTTTACACTTTCTTCCTTGTAATTGTATTTCATCAAAAGAAAAAAAAGAAGAAACTAAGCATTCGGTGTTAAGGATAACACAAGTTCGTCTTCTTCTTGTTTAATAGAATTAAGAAAATAAGGTACGAAAAGTTCTTCTAAATTACCCGGATAAGCATAGCGATGCATCCGTTCATCAATCGAAAACTCTCGACCAAAACGATTTCCTACCCCAGGATAGAAGGCATGAAATCGAGAAGTATCTCTTCCAGCTGCCCGAAAATCTAAATAACCATGCATAGACATATAAGAACCTAGGAAAAAAGCATCCGTTCCCGCTTGATAACCGACAACATTTCGAACATTCATAAATCGATTAGCTCTACCATCGGTATTAACTACAAATTGACCAGAAGCCATCGCTTGACGATACATGTTTCCATTTCTGCCATAAGCACCACTAAAAGTACGATTATCAATTGCAGTCGCAACAGAATAAGGATCCCAATAAACAGTTGCATCTAAAGCAGATTCTGCTAACACAACAACCATAGTTCTCCGAAACTCTGCTTCACTAATTCCTCTTTGTGAAAGAATCGTTTGAACTTTTACATCACTAGGAATATAAGATAACATGTAAATCGTTTTCAAAATTTCTAATTCATTAATGTGTTTGTTGCCTGTTTTCGTAGATTCTGCAATAATAGCATCCCGAAAAACAGCAAACTCAGAATCACTCATATGAGTATAAGCATGCATAGTACTGCGAAGTTCTTCTTCACTAATAGTTTCCCAAATAGAAGAAATAACCGAAGAATAATCACGATAAACCACAGGATTTGCAGAAGAAATAGCTCCAGGACCAGACATTTCTTCGGATTCTTCTTGACTAGGCACTTCCTCTGGAACTTCAATGACTGGACTTTCCTTTGGGACAACCTCCTCTAAAACCTCAGCTTCTAAATTTTCTTCCGTGATAGTCTCTTCGGAAGGTTGAGTAACGGCACTTTCTTCGGTAGTTTCTTCTGTAGAATCAGTAATAGCATCAAAACCAGGGCCAAATTCTTTGGTATCTTCTTGAACTGCTTCAATGACTTCATTACCCGTTTCACTTCCTAAAGCATAAGCCGGCGTAACCAGCACACTATTTGAAAATGCAAACACAAGCATACCAAAAATTTGTTTACGATATTTTAAAAAACGCGAATCATTTAATAAATTTCGTAAATGTTTAATACGATAATAAAACTTTTCATTTTCTTTCATGAATAACACTTCCCTTCACCCAATTAAAAAAGATACTTAAAAATTAAGCATTTGTCAACACCAAAAAAAGAAGATTTCTCTTCTTAATAAAATGCATGATAACTATAATTCGCACCCATATAAGGTTGAGGCACAGGTCCATATTGTGGTGGATAAGGATAAATAGGTTGCTGGGGTGCTACATTATAAA
>CANQXM010000057.1 GCA_947627835.1 uncultured Bacilli bacterium
GTCATATATGTGTTCTCGTATTACTGATTCATTTGGATTACGACTAAATACAGCGTTGTATCCCAAATTTCTTTTTAGTGCGCCTTGAATTATTATGGCGGTATTATCTAATATATCTGAATAATATGATGGAACAAATGCATCTAATGGTTGACTTTCATACCTTACCCAGAGGCATGGCCAAAAGTCACTATTTACAGTACTATCTGATGAAAAGATAGAATTATAATCATTTAAATTGTCATTTTCATATTTAACCATAAATCCATTATTGTCAAAAGATCCGTTGTACCATCCACGAACGGTATTTGTGACGTTAACAGAAAAGTTGTAATATCCATTTGTCATTACTGGATTTAATCCACCTAATAATCTTGTTTTACTTAATGATTCTTCAGTATTCCAATTTACGGTGTAAGAATCCCAATAACTATTGATACGATGCACTTCTAATTCTCCCCAGGTTGTATTACCATTTAAAAAGTTAAAACTAAAATGTGAAGATAAAATATTACCTGATATTGTTGGTAGACTAGTCCATCTTACTAATGCATGACTATGTGTATTATATTGTCCTACTCTTAGTCTTTCTTCATATACATGCTGTCCTGCATAGTCTCCAGGATGAACGTAGGTATCATGTATACTACTCGTATTTCTTCCATTTGATACTGTTGGATCAAGAATAATTGGATAAACTCTTTCTTCACTATTTAACCATTCTGCGTCTAGATCATAAGTAATTTGATATCCATTTTCTGTTTCAATCATATTTACTTTTACATTTTCAATCATACTTGCTTTTTCAGCACTATCATATAAATATGGTACTTGGAATACATAAATTACTTCATCGTTTTGATTTTTTAATAAAATTAAACCTTCTTCATTTTTTTCAGCGTGTAAATCTGTTGTTACATTATATACTAATTGATTAAAGTCTGTTTTATCTTTAATAATGAATTCTTCTTTTAAGTTATTTGCTATTACATAATAATGTAGATCTGTATTTAGTAATGCATATCTCACCAGTTATATTTTCAAGATTGTATTCACTATTCGATTCGTTTTGAACGATAGCTGCTTGACTAGTTTTTAAGCCTTCTATTCCCATTGCCATTTCGTAGCCATCTACTTCTACTTTCATTTGTTCATTTGCACTGGTATATTTGTTCATGTATACGCTAATGTATGGGTTATCTTTTAGTTTTAAAAATACATCTTGTTCTTCTTTTAATAAAGGCTTTAGAGAATTCGTTTGATACTCAATGTCATAAATCATGTTGTTGTCTACGTCTTTCCAGTTTCCTCTTTCGTCTTGATAATGTACTGGATATGGATAACTTGCTGCTAAGATGGTGCCGTCTTCATTTTGAAAATGTTTGACATACATTTCTCTTTTTTCAATAATTTCGCCAGTCTCAACTGCTTTTTCTTGTGTGTTTGCTAAGGCTGTCTTATACGGAAATGATACAATCATCATTCCTAAGCACAATATGTAAATTATGCTCTTTTTTGTTTTTGTGGTCTTTTTCATTTCATTCCTCCTTTTTTTAACCACTTTCAGTTTCTTCTTTATCACCGCCTTATCTATATATAAATAGTTAGACTATTTATAATCTTTCTTATTCGGCAAGTTTTCCAAAGGCTGTTATGTAAATGCATATGGCTTTTACATCTTTCTGCTTTTACTATATCATTATGGTTTGCATTTGGTAAACACAAGAGAGGAAATTATGACATTTTTTGCATAAAAAACCAAAGACTTAATCTTTAGTTTAGTAATTCATTTAATTGTTTTAATGCTTTTAAAAAGGCTTCTTCATGATCATAGTTAAATAGTTTTACTTCTATTTTTTCTTTTGGTAGTTCTAGATTTGGATCTGTGATTTGGTCGATATTTACTTTTTTAACCATTACTTCATTATCTACAATTTCTTCGTTATCATAGTTAATTGGATGCATCTTTGCTGTTTTTAATAGTTCATCATAACTAATGATTGCTTTTTCTTCTTGTTCTGCTTCATAGGCGGTCATATCTGCAATTGGTGTTGGGTTTTCATCAATGGTTTCTACAATATTTTTTAAATCGAGAGCTTCTTCTCCTTCTTTTTCTTCCATTTCTTCTGCATTTTTCATCATATAGATTAGTGAAATTATGAGTACGATTAAAATTAATACCGCAAAGTAAAGGATAAAGTCTATCATTGAAAGAGATTTTAAAAAAGAAATGGCATCGGTAAAAAATTGACTCATAAATTCACTCCTCTTTTTTATTGTAACATAAATTATATCTTTTTAAAAAAGAAAAAGAACCGGATTCGATTCTTTACAGTGTATTGACTACATAGGGGTCATTCATGGTACCGGTTCCAGTAACGGTTACTCTTTTTACAATATTAATGACGGGTCTTGCTCCACGGAATAAGTTTCCTAGTGTTCCATTATTTAAACGCCCATTTTGAGAGATTTCAATAAAACGATATTCTTCTTGATCGATGCTTGCTGGACTCATGCTCCACCAACTACTTTGAATATTATCATTTTTTAAGTAGAATTCTTTGTTATCTTCGGTATTGGTTGCTCCTGCTAAAGCCAGTTCATCTGCTGTTAGCAAGCCAATTTTTAATGTTTCGGTTTGTCCTAAACAATGAAAGATGGGGTCATGATCGGTATAGAGTCTAGTTTTGGTTGCATAGTCACTATTTTCTATATTCGCATCGGTACAATATTTGGCATTGGCAATGGTACTATCGTATTCTTTTAAATTGGTTTGATACCATTCTTGTAAGATTTGATAGAGGTTTGAAGTTTGGAATGTCAAGTCGTAAGCTTCACTATAAAATTGGGTGTTATTATTTATGACATCGTCCAAAATTAGTTTTACGGTACCATCTCCGTTAATTTTTACTATTCTCCAGGTGTAATTGGCAAAGCTTACATAGTTATTGGTTACTGCTCCACGAAAATAGTAACAAGTTCCCGTATCATCCGTGGTTTCAATTAATCCTTCATTTTCTGTAGCAATTTCCAATGAGGCTTTTGTTGCAGGTGCCATGTTGGCAATGTTATTTTTTAGAATCATATTGGCAAAGGTATTCATTTCTTTTTCTAGTTCTACAACTAATTTTCCGGTAATTTGATTATTTTGTTCTTGTCTAATTGTAAATGTGTAACTATGGGTTTCTCCTCCATCAATTTTGATGGTTGCTCCATAACGAAGGGTATCAGATGGATAGTTTCGTTTGATGGTTTGAAAGCCTTTTCGATTACTTTTTACTTCAAATGTTGCGTTGTCGCCCTTGGCATCTTCAATGATTAAATTGTAGTAATAAGGAATGATTGCGGTGTTCGTAATGGAAAATTCATAAGTTGTTTCTTGTTCGGTGGTATCGATAATATTTCCATTAATATAGTTAAATGATAGATCTCCATCGATATATACAAAGGCTTCTTTTTTACCATATAAAGGAGAATCAAAATAAAGATAGCCAATTCCTGCGGTAATAGCACAACCTACTAAGGTGGCTATGACGATTAATGTTAATTTATATTTTTTTAACATGGGTATCATCCTTATTCTATAAGTATATGTTTTTCCATTTTTTTTGTCAATTTTTATCGAATTTCTTTTCATAAAAAAATGAGATTTTTCTCTCATTATTTTAAATAACTGTTAAATTTTTTAATTTCTGACTCGTTTTCTAAATCACGATTTTCAAGGCTTTCAAAGCATTTTCTTTGATCTCTTGTCAATTTGGTTGGAATGACTACATTGATGACTACGTACATATCTCCTTTACGTAAACTATTTACGGCTTTAATTCCTTTGCCTTTTAGTTTTAGTTTGGTGTCATTTTGAGTACCACTTTTGATTTCTAGAATGACATTTCCATCTAAGGTTGGGATTTCTTTTTTAGCTCCTAAAACAGCATCTTTAATGGTAATTGGAAGGGTTAGATAGATATCGTTTTCATCTCTTTCAAAAATCGGACTTTTGGCAACGTGGAATTCAAAGTAGATGTCTCCATTTGGTCCGCCGTTGTAACCTGCTTCTCCGCGACCAGAAATTTTTAATTGATGACCGGTGTCTACTCCTTCTGGAATGGTAATTTCAATGTCTTTTTTCTTTCTTACGTGACCGGTTCCTTTACAATTTGAACATCTTCTTGCATAAGTTTTTCCACTCCCTTTACAATCCGGGCAGGTGGTTTCGGTTTGAAATAATCCAAAAAGACTACGTTGTTCGGAGATTACTCGTCCTCTTCCTTGGCAGGTTGAACAAGTTTTTTGATCAAAGCCCCCTTCTCCATCACAATCTTGGCATTCTTCATCTAAATCTAAAGTAATGGTTTTTTTACAGCCTTTTACGGCTTCTTCAAAGGATAGCTTTACTTCTACTAAGCGATCTTTTCCTTTTTGGGGACGAGAACGTCTGTTACCACTTCCACTAAATGAAGAGAAACCACCAAATGAGCTTCCGAAGAATTCATCAAAGATGCTATTTAAGTCAAAGTCTGCAGAGAAACCTCCAAAACCGCCGGCTCCTCCTGCACCCTGTTCGAAGGCAGCATGACCAAATTGATCGTATTGTCTTCTTTTTTCAGGATCGGACAAAACGGCATATGCTTCACCGATTTCTTTGAATTTTTCTTCGGCTCCTGGTTCTTTATTGACATCTGGATGATATTGTTTAGCGAGTTTTCGAAAGGCACGTTTAATTTCTTCATCGGTTGCATCTTTACTTACACCCAGCACTTCATAATAATCTTTTTTATTCATTTTTATTCACCTCGGTTTGCTATTTCTTCGTATTCATCTAGTTTTTGATCAAAGTATGCAAGGGCTTCTTGGAAGGTTTCTTTTTTGGTTACATCAATTTCTAGTTTGCTATAAATTTCAAGTGGTGTTAAATCTCCGCCACATTTTAGGAATTCATAGTATTTTTGAACCATACCTTCTTCCTTTTTAATAATTCTACTTGCAATAATGGTTGCAATACTTACACAAATGGCATAACTATATAGGTAGAAATCCATGTAATAATGACTTCTTGTAATCCACCCTTGATTTTGATATTTTCCTAGTTTGACGGTGTTATCTTTGTATTTAGCTAGTTCCTTTTTACTAAGATTATTTAAGTATTCAGCTGTGATGGTTCCACCATTTTGCGCGTAGTTATACATTTCAAATTCCATGTTTCCTTCGATAATGGAAGTAAAGAAATTTAAATAAAACATTTTGATGAAGTTTTCTAATCCTTTTAATTTTTCTTCTTTGGTTTTCCCATTTTTAACCAAGTAATCTGAAAAGAGAAATTCGTTTGTTAAAGAAGCAACTTCTGCAATATAACTTGGAACATAACTATACCATCCTGGATTGTTTTCATGAATGAATTCATGATGCGTGAAGTGACCGGATTCATGTGCTATGGTTGAGATATCGTCGATGGTTCCATTATAACTCATTAAAATTCTTGCTTGTTTATCTTGCGTAGAAATGCAATATCCTCCACTTCGTTTCCCTTTATATTGCATGTAATCAATGCAATGGTTGGTATTGACGCGTTCCCATTTTTCTAAATATTCATCTCCAAGTGGTTTTAATGCTTCACGAACCATTTTGATGGCTTCTTCTACGGAGTATTCTTTATTTTTCTTGCTCCATGGAAGTAATGTATCATAACTATGAAGGGTCTTTTTCTTTAAGACTTTTTTCATTAAATGGAAATATTTTTGATACGTTTCTTTTCCTTCGACGGCCACATCATGAATGGCACTATATACTTTTTCAGTCATTTCATTTTGAAATAAGTACGTTGCAAACGGACTTTCATAATTTCTTGCCATGGCGATATTGATGTTATTTTTTACGTGATAATTGAGTAGTGATGCTGCAGTGTTTTCATATTGTTTTAATACTTTGCCAAATTTATTTTCGACTTCTTTTCTTACTCTTTCTTCTTCATTTTGCTTTAAAAAGCGAACATTATTGGTGGCAATCGTAATATTTTGATCTTTTACTTTAATTTTGCCATATTGATGTTCTGAGTTTAATAATGAATTGGAAATGGCACTATAGGAATTGTAGTTTTCGGTTAATAAGGCAATGAGCTGTTCTTCTCTTTCACTTAATGTATGTTCTTTTTCTCGATAAATTTTTTCTAATAATCTTTTATATGGCTTTAAATTTGTTGATTCGATTAAATTTTGATATTCATTTTTATTTAATGAAAGAATTTCTGGCGTAGCAAAAGCAACCGCTCTTTCGTATTCACTGGATAATGCATAAGCACGGTTATATAAGTCTGTGTATTTTTCATTTTCTAAATCGGTATCATGGCAGATATCTGCATAGAGATATAAGTCTTCAATTTTAGCAAGAAGTTGGGTATCTAGTTTTAAAAAATTTTCTAATTCTTTGGCATCATGTAATTTTCCAACAAAACTTTGAAATTTTGGCAATTCTTTTTTGATATTTTGGAATTCTTCTTCCCAAGCATTGATATCTTGATAGTATTCTGTTAAATCCCATTTATATTTTTCTGGTACTTCTTTACGACTTTGATATGTTTTCATTTTCTTCATCCTTTAACTATAGAAAAGTTCTAGTTTCCTAGAACCTTCCTTATTTTTCTTCATAATTTGCTTCTTCTACATCGTCTTTTTTATCAGTTTTTTCTTCGTCTTTATTTTTTTCTGCTTGTTCTTTTTGTGCTTGTTCATATGCTTTGGTTGCTAATTTCATAGCAATTTCTTGAAGACTTTCTGTTTTCTTTTTAATATCTTCTACATCATCTTTTTCTAATGCATCTTTTAGATCTTTAATTTTTTCTTCCGCTTCTTTTTTGTCACTTTCATCAATCTTATCATTTAAGTCTTTGATTGATTTTTCCGTAGCAAAGATTAGGGAATCTGCATCGTTTTTAACGTTTGCTTCTTCTTTTCGTTTTTCATCGGCTTCTTTATTTTTTTCCGCTTCTTTGACCATTTTATCGATTTCTTCATCCGTTAGTGATGTATTTGAAGTAATGGTAATGGTTTGTTCTTTATTCGTTCCTAAGTCTTTGGCTGTTACATGAACGATTCCGTTAGCATCAATATCAAATTTTACTTCGATTTGAGGAATTCCTCTTGGAGCTGGTGGAATATCCATTAATTGGAAGTTACCAAGGGTTTTATTATCTTGAGCCATTGGACGTTCTCCTTGTAATACATGAATGTCTACGGCAGGTTGGTTATCTGCTGCTGTACTAAATACTTGACTTTTACTTGTTGGAATGGTTGTATTTCTTGGAATTAATACAGTCATAACTCCACCAAGTGTTTCGATACCAAGAGATAATGGAGTTACATCAAGAAGTACTAAGTCATCTACTTCTCCGGTTAATACTCCACCTTGAATTGCTGCCCCCATAGCTA